>DATMJF010000459.1:0-5940 GCA_035554455.1 Rummeliibacillus sp. | reverse complement strand
GTGAGTGGATGAAAGAAAAGGGTTTCCCAGTAAAAGATGAACGATTTTATTGTGGCATGCAAGACAATGAAAAAATCGATACAATCAAATCGTTACAGCTTGATTACTACTTTGATGACAAACCGGCCGTACTACTAACGATACAAGACGTCAATACAAAAGCCATTGTTATCAACCAATCATATAATCAGGATGTCGACTTACCACGTCTATTTACTTGGGCAGAATTTAAGTCTTTTATTAAATAAATAGATGTAATATACCTAATAGGTTTATATAAACATTAAGTCTCTCAATAAAAAAAAGCTTCAAATCCTAATTATAGTTAGGATTGAAGCTTTTTTTCTGAATGAAGCAAAGAATAATGAACAGGCTTCAAAGACATATAGCTAAAGTTACTAGTTAGCACATTTAGTGTCATTACAATTCTTCCAAAATCCCCTTGATCAATCCAACAAATTTTTTATTGACTTGACCAGCAACTTCAATTACTTCTTCATGATTTAGAGGTTGGTCAAGGATTCCACATGCCATATTAGTTAAGCAAGAAATACCAAGTACTTTCATGCTTGCATGGGTTGCAACGATGGCTTCTGGTACTGTTGACATTCCTACAGCGTCAGCTCCTAAAATACGAATCATACGAACTTCAGCAGGTGTTTCATAAGTAGGACCGCTCCACCAAGCATAAACACCTTGCTGTAATGAAATATCTTGCTTCTTCCCTATATTTAATGCTAAATTACGTAACTCTTTGTTATAAACTTCAGATAAATCAGGGAAACGTGTTCCTAATTCATCATTATTTGGGCCGATTAATGGATTAGCACCAACTAAATTAATATGGTCGGTGATGAGCATTAAATCACCTGGTTTAAAGCTGGTATTTACAGCTCCGCATGCATTCGTAATGATTATATTTTCGATACCAAGTGCTTTCATCACACGTACAGGGAATGTGACTTCATCTAACGAGAATCCTTCGTAATAGTGGAAGCGGCCTTTCATCGCTGCTACTGGCTTCCCATTTAAAGTACCAATGACAAGTTCATTGGCATGTCCAATAGCACTAGATTTTGCAAAGTGTGGTATTTCACTATAGGGGATGCTGGTTGGATTTTCAATTTCATCAGCTAGATTTCCAAGTCCAGATCCTAGTATCAAACCTACTTTAGGAGATTGATCCGTCTTACTTAAAATGAAATCTCTAGCTTCAATAATATCTTGGATGTTATGCATCAAAAGTTCCTCCTTGAATGGCTACTTTAGAACATAAATAGTAGTTTCTCAATAAAAGCTTAATTCATGAAAGAAGCGTTGTAAAATTAAAACAACTAATTTGTAAGATAATAGTAGAGAATGTGAAGATAGATCTATTTTACTCAGCCATTCTCTTTTTCTTTTTAGCTTGTAGATAAGTAATAATCGTTGTTTTTAGTGCTGCGTAATTTCCAATTGCTGCATATCCGTAGAACCACCCCATAAATAATCCTGCAATAATATTTTGGCGATGGCTGATAAAGACGGAAATCAATAATCCAAGAATCAAGGGAATTGTTGGAACGTATTTTTGGGGAATATGAAAAAAGATTTTTAATATTTGAGTAAGAATCATGATAACGGGTATCGCTATAACAGCATCCCAGAAGTTTGTATGGATTATCGGGAATAATTCCATCTTTTCACCTCTTTCAGAGATTCGAAATATGTAGTAGTTGCTCTTATAGTTGTTCCCTGAAATATGGTATTTATTCTTGGGAATTAATTCTGTGAATTTATTATTAATAAAATATTTTTAGGTCTTTTATATTATAAAATCAACTCTTTTAAGCATTCATTTTAATTAAATGAGTGTTTTTTTCTATATGATTAACAAAATTTTTATGTATTTTTGAGAAATACATTTGTATTTCTGTGTGAAATTTATTAAACTTAAAGACATAATTAAACTTGTTCTACAATACAATTTAGGTCAGTATTAAATCTTTTGACTTTGTATAACAATGAATAAGGGATTAGAAAGCTGTGATTTCTTTACGTAAATATAAAGTAGTGAACATGTGCATCTGTGTTAAACATTAGGAGGGGAATTTATGGCTAACAAAGAGTTGAAGAGGGGATTAGAAGCAAGACATATTCAAATGATCGCGCTTGGTGGAACAATTGGTGTCGGTTTGTTTATGGGTTCAGCAAGTACAATTAGTTGGACTGGACCATCTGTTATGCTTGCATATGCAATCGCCGGAATTTTTATATTTTTCATTATGCGTGCAATGGGGGAAATGCTATATATTGAACCAAAAACAGGTTCATTTGCGACATTTGCTCATGAATATATTCATCCACTAGCTGGTTACCTAACTGCGTGGAGTAACTGGTTCCAATGGGTAATCGTTGGGATGTCAGAGGTTATTGCAGTAGGTACTTACATGCAATATTGGTTCCCAGATCTTCCAGCGTGGCTACCCGGAATTATTGTTATGATTATTTTAGGCGTTGCTAATTTAGTATCTGTAAAATCATTTGGTGAATTTGAATTTTGGTTTGCATTAATAAAAGTCGTTACGATTATATTAATGATTATTGCTGGACTTGGCTTAATCTTCTTTGGACTTGGTAATGGCGGACATGCAATTGGTCTCTCAAACTTATGGTCACATGGTGGATTCTTCGCAGGTGGTATTAAAGGATTCTTCTTCGCATTATCACTTGTAGTTGCGGCATATCAAGGTGTTGAATTGATAGGAATTACAGCTGGAGAAGCAAAAGATCCTAAGAAATCAATTACAAAAGCAACAAATTCTATTATTTGGCGTATTTTAATTTTCTATATCGGTGCAATTTTCGTCATTGTAACTGTTTACCCTTGGGATGAATTAAAAGCTGTGGGTAGCCCATTTGTTGTAACTTTTGCAAAAGTGGGTATTACAATTGCAGCAGGATTCATTAACTTTGTAGTGATTACTGCTGCAATGTCTGGATGTAATAGTGGAATATACAGTGCTGGACGTATGATTTATACGCTTGCTGAAAATGGCCAAGCACCTAAAGCATTCTTAAAAGTATCTAAAAACGGTGTTCCATATTGGGGGACAATCGCTGTTTTAATCGGTTTAGCTGTTGGCGTTATTTTAAACTTTGTAGCACCATCTAAACTTTTCGTATATGTTTATAGCGCGAGTGTATTACCAGGTATGATTCCTTGGTTCGCATTATTAATCGCTCAAATTCGCTTTAGAAAAGTACATGTGGAAGAAATGAAAACTCACCCATTTAAAATGCCTTTCGCACCAGTAAGTAACTATGCAACCATCATCTTTTTATTGGTCGTATTAGTAGGAATGTGGATTAACGATGAAACACGTATATCATTAATCGTTGGGATTATCTTCTTAGCAATAATGACAGTTTTGTTCTATGCGTTTGGTATGAATAAACGCGATTATAATTTAAAAGAAAATGACTAAATAAAAAATTACTTATCTACAATGTATAACCCGGAGAGTCCTTTTAACTAGGAACTTTCCGGGTTTTTGACTTATTCGTTAGAAGCAATCGCAAGTCCAATCCAATCTACTGCATTTACAACAGAATATAAACACTTAGGTTTAAAAGCTGGTTCGAATAATGCTAAAATTCATAGGGAAGATGTATTATCTGACTCCATATTAAGGAAGTGAAATGTTTTGCAAATAATTTCTAGTCAAGAGCATCAAGTATATCCAATTATTTTCCCAACATCTTATGGACCTTTAGGAACGATCAACTTTTTTATCATCAACGACGGAGAATCATTATCTCTAATTGACGCTGGTATCAATCATGAAGGCTGTTGGGATTATTTCAATATAGTATTAGCAGAACATGGGTACAAGTTAGCCGACATTGACCGCATCATATTAACTCATCATCATGAAGATCATGTCGGGCTGCTAAAGCGAATATTAGCTGTGAAAGATATCCCAATTTATGCACATCCACTTGCCATTTCAAGATTAGAAATGGATGCAGATTTCTTTCATATGCGTTATCAGTTCTTCAATGAACTTTATGCTGAAATGGATTGTCTTCAAGATGCACAGCCACGATTAGAAAAACTAAGTAAAACAATAAAAGAATTAGATGATAGAAAATTAATGGCAGACTATATTCCCATTCAAGCGGGTGATTTTGTCGGTGGCTTAGAAGTCATTGAAACACCTGGGCATTCTCCTGATTCGATTAGTCTGTTTGATAGGGAACGACAATGGCTGTTTACTGGAGATTTGGTTTTAAAAGAATCTTCAACAAATGCAATTATAGATCCTGATCAAAATGGAGTTCGCTTAAAATCGGTAGTCCAACAGCGTCAATCATTAACTAAATGTGCAGAAATTGATGCCTTGCTAGTCTTTCCAGGTCATCGAACGATAATAGAAAATCATAAGCAATTGATTAATCAAAAACTTGAATCGATGAATCGCAAAGCTGAAAGAATGTTGGCGTTATTGGCTAAACAATCACAAACAGCTAGTTCATTAGCAAAGCAATATTATAAGTCAAAATATAATACAGAATTTTCTCTGGTTATGTCTGAAATAATAGGCTACCTCGACTACTTAGAAGAGCAGCAATTAGTGATAAAGGAAAAAATAGATGGTGTATGGATCTATTCTCTGGCACAACAATTACACGAAGAGGCTATCTCAGAAGGTTAACTTTTGGGATGGCTTTTTCTATTGGGATAACAAGTAGGTATCAGATCTTTTCCGAAACCAATTTCTTAGCGTTATAATAGGAATAGATAATATACGTACGTGAGGAGGGGTTTCGATGAACAGCTATATCGTCATGCAAGGGGAAACCTATGAAGAAGATAAGGGTTTAGGTATCATATGGTCGCCAATTTATGATAAAGCGGGGCTAGAGCCACATTTTTGGGCAAGAATGCAACAAGTGAAAAAAGGAGATTGCATTTTTCATTATGTAAAAGGGGCTATTGTGGCCATTAGTATTGCACAAAGTGATTGTAAAGAGGGAGTAAAACCCATTCTTTTCCGTCTGCAAACAGAAGAGAAAGGTCATGTCGTTCACACAAAATATTACTCACTAGAAATACCTCTAATCATCCGCGATTTTTGGCAAGACATTCAACCATTACTTCCCGCAAAATATGCTGCATTTCAAGAAGATGGTAGTGGCAATGGTGGTTATTTATATCCTTGTCATGAAGAAATGGCATTACTATTTTCAAAATTAATCCGTTCATTAAACAAAACAAATACGGGTGAAGAACAACTATCGTTATCAATTGATGCAGTTCAACAAACAAATCCTCTGATTACTCTCTTAGATAGACTAGAGGATCAAGTGAAAAAATGTTTGCAACACAATCAATCCGTATTTTTGGAGCAACAATTAAAATTATGGAATGGAACTTGCCCGATTTGTGGAATTCATCATCTGAAAATGATGCACGCAACACATGCCAAAACAATGAAAGAAACTATATTAGAAGAAAGACGAGATCCATTTAATGGGATTTTGCTTTGTGCGAATCATGCAGTTTTATATGAAGAAGGATTAATCACTTTTGATGGGAGTGGGAGATTGCATATTTCACAAAGAATAACTCCAGAAGAATATAGCGAATATCAATTGAAGGATGGTCAGAAAATAGAATTATACCCTGAAAATAAAACCTATTTCAGATGGCATAAACGGTATCACTTCCAACCATAATAATAAAGACTAGCAATTTTTTAGAACATTGTATCAATTTCATAATGCAAAATCCATATAAAATATACGAATATTTAATGATATCCAATTTTGTTCATTGTGGAGCGAAAGACGGCGACTCCTACGGGAAAAGCTTGAGCTGAAAGCCCCGCAGGAACGTAGTGACGAGGAGATTGAAGCCAAGCCCGTGGAAAGCGCCGTCTGTAGCGGAACATCCAA
>DATMJF010000458.1:0-5459 GCA_035554455.1 Rummeliibacillus sp. | reverse complement strand
GGAACAAAGGAAGTCTTTGGACATAGCCATACGATTGACAGCATTTGCTGTCTTGATCGCATGTTCAGCAGTTTTCGTAGCAGCAGAGTTTGCTATCGTAAAGGTTAGAACAACTCGAATTGATCAGCTTATCGCTGAAGGTAACAAAAAAGCATTAAAAGCAAAAAAGGTAGTCACAAATTTAGATGAATATTTATCTGCCTGCCAACTAGGGATTACAATTACATCTTTAGGTTTAGGGTGGTTAGGTGAAGGTACAGTTGCAATACTACTAAAGCCATTATTTGACCTACTAAACTTAAACACTAGTATTACTACAATCCTATCATTTATCCTATCATTCTCTATCGTGACATTCGTACACGTAGTTATGGGTGAGTTAGCACCAAAAACATTAGCGATTCAAAAAGCAGAAAGTGTAGCACTTAATATATCTGGCTTTTTAATCATATTCCATAATGTCATGTTCTTATTCATCAAAATCTTAAATTCATCAGCCAATGGCTTAGCTGCCCTATTTGGCTTAAAAGGAATGAAAGATTCCGAAGTCGCAATGAGTGAAGAAGAATTACGACTCATCTTATCTGATAGTTTAAAAGGCGGCGAGATTAATCAGTCTGAATATAAATATGTTAATAGCATTTTTGAATTCGACGATCGTATTGCCAAAGAAATCATGGTACCTCGTACTGAAATCATTAGTATTGAAAAAGAATTAACATTAAAAGAAGTATTTGAAGTAATGGGTGTAGAACAATATACTCGTTACCCAATTATTGATGGCGATAAGGACCATATTATTGGTCTGGTCAATATGAAGAATCTTCTAACAGCTTATATTAAAAATCCAGAAAACGGTTCAAAACCGGTTACTGAATATATGCAACCTATTATTCGTGTATTTGAAACAATGCCAATAAGTGATTTACTTCTAAAAATACAACGTGAACGTATCCATATGGCAATTTTAATGGATGAATACGGTGGTACTTCTGGTCTTGTTACGATTGAAGATATTATCGAGGAAATTGTCGGTGATATCCGAGATGAATTCGACCAAGATGAAATCCCTGAAATTCGTAAAATTGAAGATGACCATTTTATTTTAGATGCCAAAATGTTAATCGAAAATGTTAATGACTTCTTAGGGATCAATATCGAAGAAGACGACATCGATACAATTGGGGGTTGGTTCATGACAAAAGATTTCGATGCTGTAAAAGGCGAGAAAATCACTGACCAAGGTTATGAATTCATCATCAAAGAATTAGATGGTCACCATATTCTTTATCTAGAAGTCATTAAGCTTCTAGAGGAGTCAGAAGAAACCGTTCAAAATGACGACCATACTGATTCAACCGGTGTTTAAATATCACTTTAACTAAACAGAGAACGACGCACACTTAAAATGAAGTGTGCGTCGTTTTCGCTTGTCTGAAACTTTTGCAAGGGGGAAACATTGTGGACTTATATACAAATTTAAGACAAGGGGAAAAAGGTGCCTGGCTCAGCATTTTCACCTATCTTATTCTCAGTTCTGCCAAATTAGCCATTGGTTTTATCGGACATTCTACTGCTCTAAAAGCAGATGGATTAAATAATACAACAGATATTATCGCATCTGTAGCCGTTCTAATCGGATTAAGAATTTCTCAAAAGCCACCAGATAAAGACCATCACTACGGTCATTTACGTGCTGAAACGATATCTTCACTTATTGCTTCCTTTATCATGGCTGTTGTAGGTTTTCAAGTACTCGTTAATGCTGGAATAAGCTTTATCGATCACAACCACCCCACTCCTTCATTATTGACAGCATTTGTTGCACTAGGTAGTGGCGTTGTGATGTATTTGGTGTACCTTTTCAATATTAGATTAGCTAACCGTATTGAAAGTTCTGCCGTAAAGGCAGCGGCTTATGATAATCGTTCAGATGCTTGGGTAAGTTTTGGTACTTCAATTGGCATTTTCGGTGCTATTTTTGGTTTTCCTATTATCGATTCCATTACTGCTTTAGCTGTAGGATGTCTAATCTTAAAAACAGCTTATGATATTTTCTTTGATGCTGTACATACGTTAACAGATGGATTTGATGAAGAAGAATTGGAGACCCTATCTGTGCTTGTTAAAAACGTAGATGGCGTCATTCAACTAGTTGATTTTAAAGGACGGAATCACGGTAATTTGATTTTCGCTGATCTCACTGTCACCGTAGATCCAGCGCTTAATGTGTGGCAAAGTCATCATATTACGGAAGAAATCGAAAAAACAATTCGTCGTGCTAAACCTTTTGCCGTTGTACTTGTCCATATTGAACCCGAAGGTTTAAAACGCGAACATGAGCACAATCTTTTTTAGAATCACATTAACTTTTCAATATTTAGATTTGGATGTTCCGCTACAGACGGCGCTTTCCACGGGCTTGGCTTCAATCTCCTCGTCACTACGTTCCTGCGGGGCTTTCAGCTCAAGCTTTTCCCGTAGGAGTCGCCGTCTTCCGCTTCACAACCATCAAAATTTGATATCATTAAATGTTCGTTTATTTTAGATGAATTTTGTATTATGAAATTGATTCAATGAAGTAAATTTATTTAAGTGAAATAAAAGTCGATTTCTTGAATATCAGGAAATCGACTTTTCATTTATTTATATCGCTCTTTTATTACAGTTTATACCCATGTAAACCATCTTGCATGCCCATCCGTTTGTTCCAGTACACGTTCTGAATGGATTTTATTAGCTACAATGTAATCTTGATGAAGATTAGTATCGTACATGTTGTTGTAGCAATGATATAGAGGACGTTTTGTACTAATCACCTTCAGTTTTTCAATCAGTTCATCTTTAGCAGCTGTTGGAATTTGATTGGCAACATGAGTATGGAATACAACAATTAGTTGATTATGCGGAATTTGTTCACAAATTGATTGAATTTGTTCCACAGCATCACCACGAATTAACTGGATATCTAAATTTTTTATTACTGTAGCAGCCTTATTAAATAAATTTCTTCTTTCATGATGTTCTGGCCAAATAAGTGATTGTAGCCATTTCAATTCATTGGTATTTTGCAAATCAATAGGATTTAAATCCATGCCGATACGTGTTTGAACAACAGGATTTCTAATAATAGATGCTGGTAACTCTTTACCTCGATTTTGAGAATTGATTGTTAACAAGCTTTGTTTATTACCTGCTTGCATTTCATTGTTATAAAGATAGTGATATTGCTCCACACCTAGCTGTAAGCCTGCACTTGTACCAATTTCTATAAGCGCTAAAGGCATTTGATGTTTTTCGTAAATGTCTGCAAACATTGGGTATAAATAAGCACAACGTCTTACTTCATTTGTTTGTACAAGTTTTGTTCGAAATAACTGTTTAAGCTCTTCCCGATTGGCTAGAACAAAATTTTTAAAGTAAGGAAACACTTCCTTTACTGAAAATGGTTTTTCTGTAAAGGAAGCATAGTAATTTTTTAAATAGTCTTGTGAATCTATTAATAGATATTGAGTTGCCGCAAAAAATAGATTAGGTACTGGCTGTCCTTCAGGAATAATGCTAGCTAGTTGAATTAGATCAACATCCTCTGCAATTTGATAAGAAAGTGATTCGTATAATTTACTTGAGTTTTCACATTCATTTTTTGCGAAACGACGGAAAGTTTCACTTAGATTTCGAACCATACATTTCATCCTTTCCCTATTTATCAGATGTACATCTTAAATAACACTATAAAGTTATTGTATAATTTAGTAAATTAAATAAATTTAAATGATTTAATTAAGATTTTTAATCAAACGGGTGTAAGGATGAATTATTATTTACATCGTTGTTTCGATTAAATTTTGATTTAAAACCATTGACAATTATGTTAAGGGCTGGTATTCTGTTAACAACTTATTGAAAGAGAAAGAGGTGAGGTATTATGACAATTTTATCAAGCATTGAAATTATGCAAATTGGTTTGTTACAGTACGCTCACTTTTCGTATACTATCTAAGTATGCTTTCTTTTATTGTGCGTATAATCTGTAGCTGCCAATTTGCAGTTACAGATTTTTTTATTTACTAGCGTAAGCGGTCGTTCAGAAATGGGCAGGTTAATGTTTTCGACCTTGAGAAGGCTCCGAGAGTCTAGCCGCTACAGCAGATATTTAAAAAAAGCGGAACACCCGCTTACACACAATAGGAGGAAAAAAAATGAATTTAACAAATTACGGTTGGAATAATAATTGGCAAGACCAATATGATACGTATCAAATAACAAATCCACATAAAAATGTAACGATCGGTCGTGTTTTATTAGAGCATAAACATTCTTATCGGGTAATAACTGAATTTGGGGAATGGCTTGCTACGCCATCCGGTCATTTCCAATATAATGCTCAAATGCGTCGTGACTTTCCTGCAGTAGGTGATTGGGTCGTTTTAGAACAGCTACCAGGAGAAGAAAAAGGTATTATCCATTCAATCCTTCCGCGCACTTCGCTGTTCTCGCGTAAAGTAGCTGGACTCACCGTTGAAGAACAGATCATTGCAGTTAATGTAGATCATGTTTTTTTAACTATGAGCTTAAACAAGGATTTTAACTTACGACGATTAGAAAGGTATTTAATCGCCGCATACGATTCAGGTGCAAATCCCATCATTGTCTTAACAAAGAAGGATTTATGTGATGATGTATCAAGTTATTTAAGTCAAGTTGAAACGATTTGCTTTGGCGTTCCTGTTTACACTGTTAGTAGCTTTACAGGTGAAGGAATTGACGAGTTACATCAATTGCTAGCGGATGGCAAAACAGCTGCTTTACTGGGTTCTTCAGGGGTTGGCAAATCTTCATTGACCAATGCACTTTGTGGGCAGGATGTAATGGCTGTCCACGTGATTCGGGAGGATGATGATAAAGGACGTCACACGACTACCCATCGTGAACTCTTCCAATTACCACATGGAGGTTTACTCATTGATACACCCGGAATGCGGGAATTTCAATTATGGAATAATACAGATAGCCTCGACAGCAGCTTTAGCGATATCGAATCGTTCGCAACACATTGTCGCTTTCGAGATTGTGAACATAAAAAAGAGCCTGGATGTGCTGTACTTGCAGCTATTGAAGAAGGTACACTCAAGCAAGAAAGATACGACAACTATTTTAAATTAAAACGCGAACTCGCTTTTATCGAAAGAAAAACAAATGCGCAGGCTCAAGCAGCTGAGAGAAATAAATGGAAACAAGTTACGAAGCAAATAAGAAAGAAGAGTGGCAAAAAAAGATAAAGTGAACACTGCTTTACTAGCTGTTGAATTGAAAGTTTTACCTGGTAAGTTAAGCTTCGATTAAAATAGTTAGTTTATTAATTCTTCTTCATTGTTCGCGGTAAAAGTTTTTTATGATGATTAATTTATTGCCGCGGACAATTAAGAGCCTTGAATGTTTCAATTAATCTTACGAGT
>DATMJF010000457.1:0-4170 GCA_035554455.1 Rummeliibacillus sp. | reverse complement strand
ACCGTTTGAAAGTAAATATCCACATATTGTCTTTTCATATGGCAAGCCCTTCGGCATTCATCCTGGCCTAGTGACTCAAATTTATGAGCGCATTAAGGAACAAACCTCTGAGCTAGCTCCTGATGCAGAAATATTACTAATTGGTCGGGGAAGCAGTGATCCAGCAGTTGTTCGAGATTTCGCGGAAATTGCGACACGTTTTAAGTTTCGCTATGATATTCGCCATGTAGAAATTGCCTTTTTATATGGGAATGGTCCAAAGTTTAGTAATTTCATTGAAAAAGTGGCGAAGTCCCCAAATAAACAGCGCTATATTGTACCCTATCTGTTATTTCAGGGGCTGCTTAGAAAGCATATAGAAAAAGAATTAGAAGGATTTAAGCTTGTGACAGTTTGTGACAGCCTTGGCTATGGTGATCGAGTGCTAGATGTATTAGTAGAGCGCACGAAAGAGGCAGTGAAGGCATTACGAGCATCCTATGCAAGCTAATATAGATGAGGTGAAGAAATGACATTACAAGTAAGCAATAGCCCATTTACAGAAAAACAGGTTCAGCTATTAAATGAACTTTTACCGAAATTAACGGAGCAGCAGAAAATTTGGTTAAATGGCTATTTAAGCGCACCGCTTCAGGTCATCGCAGAGGTAACAGAGGTGCAAGATATTCCAGTTTTACAGCAAACGATTACAGCTACGATTTTATACGGCTCTCAAACAGGTAATAGTCAAAAGCTTGCCGGGAAGCTTGGCACTCTCCTAGAAGGGCAATCCGTTGACGTTGTAGTCTCTTCGATGCTTGATTTTAAGCTAAAGAATTTAAAGAATCTTGATAATTTATTGATTATTACTAGTACTCATGGTGAGGGAGAAGCGCCGGATAATGCAATTCCTTTTTATGAATTTTTACATAGCAAGCGTGCACCTAAGCTTCCAGATTTACATTACGCTGTGCTTGCTCTTGGCGATAGCTCCTATGAATGGTTCTGTAAAACAGGTTCTGATTTCGATAAGCGACTGAAGGAGCTTGGCGCACAGCCACTATTAGAGCGCGTGGATTGTGATGTAGATTATGAGGATTCTTCAGAGCAGTGGTTTGAAGCATTGGCGAAGACGCTTGTACCATCAAGCGTTAATACGACACAAGCAGCGACAGAAAATACTAAGGCCTCAGTTTATTCAAAAAAGCATCCATATCAAGCAGAAATCTTAGAAAAAATCAATTTGAATATGGACGGTTCTAACAAAGAAACGTATCATCTAGAGCTTTCATTAGAGGATTCAGGCATCCAGTGGCAGGCAGGTGATAGCATTGGAATTTATCCTCATAATCATCAGACAGTCGTTGAAGAGCTTATTGAGGTGGCAGGTTTTAGTGGTGATGAAAATGTTCAATACAAAAAGGATACATTGACATTAGAGGAAGTTCTAAAAAATTATGTTGAGATTACCGTACTTACAAAGCCATTGATTGAAAAGCTTGCACCTTATACGAATGGTGTAGAGGAGCTATTAGATAGCAAATGGAAGGAATATAAGAAAGGTCGCTATGTAGCGGATTTATTTAAGGACTATGGATTTACGGGCTCACCACAGAAGCTAGTTGATGTCCTCCGTCCAATTCCGGCACGACTTTATAGTATTGCATCAAGTTATATAGCAAATCCAGATGAGGTGTCATTATTAATCGGTAAGGTTTCCTATACGACAAACGATCAAAAAAGAATTGGTGTAGCCTCTGGTGAAATTGCTGAGCAGCTAGAGGTAGGGGATACGGTTTCAATCTTCGTACAAGAAAATCCGAACTTTAAGCTGCCAGATGCCAAAACACCGATACTAATGATTGGTGCAGGGACAGGCGTTGCACCGTTCCGTTCATTTATCGAGGAACGAGCAGAGCAGGAGGCAGGGGATTCCTGGTTAGTCTTTGGCGAACAGCATTTTGTCACAGACTTCCTATATCAAGTTGAATGGCTCCGCTACTTAGAGGAGGGTACGTTAACGAAAATGGACGTTGCCTTCTCACGAGATCAGGAGGAAAAAATTTACGTACAGCATCGTCTGCTTGAAAAAGCAAAAGAGGTGTACGAATGGATTGAAAACGGCGCTGTAATTTATATTTGTGGCGATGAAAAAACGATGGCTAAGGATATACACGAGGCACTTATTCAAATTATTGAACAACAAGGACAGATGTCACGTAAAGAAGCTGAAGAGAAACTAGTCGCACTACAAAGAGAAAAACGATATCAACGAGATGTTTACTAGAGGAGGCAGTTCGATGACTGGAAAAGTTGAAGTACCAAAGGGCACACCGAGTGTGAATGAAAAATTCAAAGAGGATAGTAATTATTTACGAGGCACGATTGCCGAATCATTTAAAGAACCTTTATCAGGGAAGATTCCAGAATCTGACCAGCAGCTCATTAAATTCCACGGCAGCTATATGCAGGACAACCGCGACGAACGTTTAACTCGTCAGCGAAAAAAGCTTGAACCTTCCTATCAATTTATGATTCGTGTTCGTGTGCCAGGAGGCGTCGCAACACCTGAGCAATGGTTAATGATGGATGAAATGGCGAATACGTATGGAAACAATACATTAAAGGTGACAACGCGCCAGACATTCCAAATCCATGGCATCTTAAAGTGGAATGTCAAAGCGTATATGCAAAAGATGAATTCGGTGTTACTCGATTCTCTTGCTGCATGTGGCGACGTGAACAGAAATGTAATGAGTAATGTGAATCCGCATCAATCAACCTTCCATCAAGAAGTATATGAATGGTCAGTAAAGCTAAGTGAGCATCTACTTCCGCATACAAAGGCTTATCACGAAATTTGGCTAGACGGTGAAAAAGTGCTTGATACACCTCAAACAGAGGAGGTAGAGCCAATTTACGGAGAGCACTACTTACCCCGTAAATTTAAAATTGGTTTAGCAATTCCACCAAGTAATGATGTCGATGTGTTCTCTCAAGATATAGGAATTATTGCCATTGAGGAAAATGGACAGCTAACAGGGTTTAACATTGCTGTTGGTGGCGGTATGGGGATGACACACGGTGAGGAATCTACGTATCCGCAGCTCGGTCGTTTAATCGGCTTTGTGCCCAAGGAAAAGCTATTAGTAACTGCTGAAAAAATTGTGACTATTCAACGAGATTACGGAAACCGCTCAAACCGTAAAAATGCACGCTTCAAATATACAATTGATCGTGTTGGCCTTGATTGGTTTAAAGAGGAACTTGTACGTCGCGCGGGCTTTGAACTAGAGGAAACAAGAGCTTTTAACTTTACAAGAACTGGCGATGAATATGGCTGGATTAAGGGCAACAATGGGGAATGGCATTTTACATTGTTCGTTCAAAATGGTCGAATTAAGGATACTAAGGATTATCCGCTCATGACGGGTCTTCGAGAAATTGCAAAAGTGCATACAGGAGAATTCCGTATGACACCAAATCAAAATGTAATTATTGCGAACGTGTTACCACAAAAGAAGATTATAATTCAATCGCTAATCGATCAATATCAATTAACAGATGGTAAGCATTATTCAGCACTTCGCCGGAACTCAATTGCATGTACTTCACTTCCAACATGTGGACTTGCGATGGCAGAGGCCGAGCGCTACTTACCTTCACTGATTACAAAAATTGATGAAATCATTGATGAGGTTGGATTACATGATGAGGAAATTGTCATTCGTATGTCAGGATGCCCAAATGGTTGCTCCCGTGCAGCGCTTGCTGAAATCGGCTTTATCGGTAAAGGGCCGGGTAAATACAATATGTATTTAGGGGCATCCTTTACAGGTGATCGCTTAAGTAAAATGTACCGTGAAAATATAGATGAGGCTGAAATTTTAGCCGAGCTTAAGCCATTGTTATTCCAATATGCAAAAGAAAGAGAAGAGGGCGAGCATTTTGGAAACTTTGTTGTACGTAAGGACATTATTAAAGCCACAACAGACGGCACAAACTTCCATGCGTAAAGAATGATAAAAATGTCTTTACACGTCCAGTCAACTCTGTATAGATTTAAGATCAAAACTAACGATGTAGATGTGCACGAATAATATTGTTGTAAAAAATAATAAAATCATTTAAAAAATAAAATAGTTGTATAGAATTGAGAGCCAACACTAAAGAGAATAGTGTTGGTTTTTT
>DATMJF010000456.1:0-18370 GCA_035554455.1 Rummeliibacillus sp. | reverse complement strand
ATGACAAGAAACTTATTTTTAGTTGCAGTTGTTCAGGAAACAATTGTAGGATTTTCAAGATATGAAGGTACTTATTTACACAGATTCTCTCATAAAGTTGAGTTTGGAGTTTGCGTCTTAAAAGAATTTTGGGGACATAGTATCGGAAAGAATTTACTAAAAGAATCCATTCACTGGGCTGATTCCAATGGTATTAAAAAAATCACCTTAAATGTTTTAGAAACAAATACAAAAGCTATTAAGCTTTATACCAAATTAGGCTTTGAAATAGAAGGTATTTTGAAAAAAGATAAGATCCTTTCTGATGGTACATACTATAACACCGTGATTATGGGAAGATTTCATGAATGATTTCTCACTTTCATTACTTTCATTACTCCCAATATCTTTCCATTAAGGAGATAGACCAATTTGGCTGAATTACTTCACCCTTAGGTAAAAATTCTTTCATTACTGGTTTTATATCAATGATTGGTGTACCATCAATTGCATCCAAACCTTTTACTAAGATTTGATTCTCTTTAACTTGTAATAGCTCAACAATAGTTACTCCTAATTTATTGGGTCTATTTTTTCCTCTCTGAGCAAATATTCCAACTTCAGGATATTCTGTATTATTTCTTGGATGTCTAGCTTCATACTGGATTTTATCATCTGATACTTTGTTGAAATAAAAAATGATTTCTAGGTGAGAAAACTCATTAATTCCCTTAATAGCTGCAATATTTATATTTTCTTCAAGCTCAATTATTGATATGATGGATCCCCACTGATCATCTTCAATATCAATTCTAGAATTACTTACAAAAGCAATTGGACTGATTATAAATTGCATAGTAGTCCCCTCTTTACTTTTAATTTTTTCGCAATTCAATCTCTTTACACTTATTTTATAATAGAAGCATCATTAATAAAATTAATATAAAATTTATCATTTACATAAGATTTTCTTATGACATTTAGCCACTGAATACCGCCAGTTATAATAACGTTGTTATTTCCAAATTTTCATCATGCATCTACCGAATATATAATGCAAATACAAATCCGGACTAAAAATATTAAACATAAGCAGTGGACTAACGATCTTGGGCAGCAATATTCATAATCTTCGTGGAACAAGGCTTGTTTAGCTTTGTTTTTTATAGGCACTATTTAAAAATGCTGTTGATATTTTATCTGTTTTTTCATCTGTTTTCGCTAAAAACTGATATGTATTTAGTTTCGCCCCTTTCTCAAATTTTAGTGATTTTACGCTAACTGTTATTATATATGGTTGTGCTCGTCATGCTGTTCGTGGACATGATCACAACCACATGGTTCAGGAATAATATATCCATCTAAAACGAGTTCGACTTCTTCACCGGTATCATCAATGCCAATTGTGACATCTTTTAAATCGTCCACAACAGCATGTTCTATTGCTATTTTCACATTGTCGACGATTTCAATTTTGTCATCCGCCTGAGCAGGTTCGAATTCAGCAGTCAAAACTGGCTGACAGCATCCTGCTAAATTATAAAAACGCAAAGTATCTTCATTCTTCTCTGCCATTTCCTTCTTAAAAAATGCTGCAGCTTGTTCTGTCATTTGCATCTTTATCGCCTCCAAATTTTGAAAGTCCAACTTACAATAGAACTAGTGTAGCCACTAGCAATTCTCTTCATACATCGGAATAGTTTCATCTGTGGAAGTAAGATGAAAGACCGCTCTCTAAAGTTTAATATTGAATTCAAGACCTTCAAATAAGGAAAAATGCAAACGAATAACTTAAATAAAACTCGTAAAGACTAACTTTAACTTGCACTTAATACAATGTTTTTTGTGATTTCCAACAATTAATTTGAACAATTTGTTTATATTTTGTGCTGTAATGGCGGTCTTTTTAGAGGAGGAAGAAAAAATGAAAAAGAAATTAATGTATATTGCCCCTATGGTATTAGCACTATTCCTTTCAGCTTGTGGAGATACGAAAGTAAAAAAAGGAGAAGGTGATTCATCTACAAAAACTGAACAAAAAGCCGACAAAAAAGAGAAGAAGAAAAACAAAATCTACAGAGTCGGAGAAACAGTTAAAGTTAATGGTGTTACAATTACTATTACTAAAGCGAAAATTGTAAAACCTGATAAAAACATTAAACCTCAAAATGGAAAAGTACTTCAGCTGAACATAACAGTAAAAAACTCTAGCAAAAATAAAGTATATGTAGATTCAAGTCATTTTAATTTATACAAAGGTGATAAATCTCAAGAAGAATACTATGGTGGTAAACCACCTATTTCTGGAGATATAAACAAGGGTGATAAACTTTCAGGTATCATCAAATACGACGTATCTAAAAATGGTACTTATAAATTAATTTACACTCCTACATTTAGTTTAGATCATAAAGAAATTAAATGGAAAATTGACGTAAAATAATAGTCATCTACGCTACCAATTATGGTGGTCTTATTTTGTTTAGGCAACCAATTATTTATTAACCAAGGCTACGGCAGGAGTAAATAAAGTCCTGCTCCTTTACTTTCTTCTTATATTATAATAAGACCACCAGTAACAGCTCTGCTAATTATTTATTTCCCTACTACCTAATACCAGACTAGAATGTGGAGTTAAGATCATTCTCCAATATGTTTCATACTCTTTCGACTTTAATTTTCGATTTCCAACCACATTTACATGTGCGTTCAAAAGTTCCTAATTTACCATTGTAGCCCATCGAACCAAGATTTGTGCTACTTCCTATGCTATTACTTCCACATTCAGGACAGGATTTATAATCTCTAACAAGTTCTCTGACCAAGCTCAAACTGTTAAATATTTCATCCTTATATTTAAAGCTCAAATTTTCTCTCCTTCACATAATTTTTTAATTGCTTTCACACTTTTATCATATTCCATCATTCATGTAATTTGTGCTTGTTTCTTGTTATATACGCCCAATATGTAAATATGAAATACAGTTCAAATTCAATTCACATTACACTAAGATAACGTAAAATGTAACTTATTTTAAAAATCACGATAATAAAAGGAAACGTTTTGAATGGTAATCTATACTCTTGTTTTGGCTTAAAGGCATAGCCCCCTAAATGTAAGCCTGATTTGTTTTATCATTTTACTCTTTACTCCATTTTTTCAGATCTTTACTAATAGAAGACTTTTTTAGTCTTTTGTTTTTTAGTAAATATTCAATATCCATTCGATTATCGTAAGAAAGCTGAATGTAGAAATAGTTTATGTATTCTAATATCGCAAAAATATAAATAAATCCACTAATTGTTGATAAATTATTCCATTTTATATAATCCACGACAATTCCAGATATTGGCACAAGTAGCAAAGCTGTGTTTAGTGTTTTGAAAAGCTTGAATTTACGTACGATTATAAAGGGGGTATTCAGTTTATTTTCAGTTCGTATCCTCTTCCATTTTACGTACCAATAATACGCACCTTGAAATAAAAGAAGCTCCAATAAAATAAATGAAAACCAAAATGAATACAATGAATACAAGTGAAATTGCGGATACATGCTATTAAAAAAGTAGCTTAGAAAAATAAAAAGAATCGCAGAGATTAATTCACCTGTATATAAATAAGAAAATCTTTTCTCTAGTGATTTTTTCACTCATTACACCTCTTTTAAAGAATTCTATTAAAATACTTCTTCCCTTTACATCATAAAAAGTAAATTGTTTTTCTTTTATTCATTATAGATTTTTCTATAAATATTTCCAAATACCCTGTTAAACTATCATTTTACTTAATGGAATGGTAGCATTCGTTTTATTTATTGAATCCAAACAACACCCTATGTACGCATACTACATACATATTCCAAATTTACATTATAATATATTTATGATTATTAGATTATTTTATAGATGGAGGAAATTATATGGTTAATATTTGGGCGAATAATCCTGAAGATACATATAAATTAAAAAAGCTAAAAGAATCCGATATTAAAAAGGCTGAAAAAATTTTCGACATTAACTTACCGAAAGAATATATAGAAATTCTTAAAGATCAAAACGGAGGGGAAATTATATACAATGCTTTCCCTAGCCCTCAACCTACTGCATGGGATGAGACTTCTGGATATATTGATCATATTTTTGGAATAGGTAAGGATCCAGGAATATTAGATACACCTTATTATATACAAGAGTGGGAAATGCCTGAGAATATCGTACTAATTAGTGGGGATGGGTCAGAATGGATTGCTTTTGATTATAGAAATACCAAAATAAACCCGCCTATTATTTATATAAATAATGACAGTAATGAAATAATAACTGTTGCTGACTCATTTAATGAATTTATTTCAATACTATATACTCAAGAAAATACTGGAACGTCTTTACTCGAACTTTATGAGGCACCTCAAACATCTCAACAAGAGGTAGAACAGTTTATTAAAGAAAACAACATTGGCGAACTTATTTCAGCAATATCTCTAATCTCCCGAGATATAGATGAAATGGATCATATTGATTTAAATTGGTATACAGATAAATTAATACAGCTAAGTCATCATAATGATAGTAATATTAGAATAGCGGTTATTGAAGCAGCCATTGTGTTAGAATACTTATTTGACAAAGACATACTAAATAAAATAATAAACATACTCAAGAATGATTCAGATATAGATGTTTTAAATTTTATTGAAATATTACAAGAAAAAATGAAGTAAGATTAATATTTTTTCACCAAACACTTATTAAAATAGACAAATTAAGCAAATCCCCCCTTTTCCAAAAAGGGGGGGATCCAAGCATATAAACCGTTTATTACGCGCCAGAGTCTCAAGAACTGTCTCTTAAATTTAAAAGCCCCCATTTTGAGTGGTCCATATCCAAGGAGGAACTCATGCATATAATAGCTTTCTGCAAACTATCTTAATTTCATTTTTTGGAGTATATACAAAGGTTTTATCTCTTCAACTTTACTTATTTTAATGTTAGGTTAGATTCGATTTATCTTGTTACCGCATAGTAAATTACATAAATCCAACTTAGAATACCATGGAATATCGCCCACAAAATTGATTTATTTACACTCCACGAAATTGCTATAGCTAAAGCTGACCCAAAGCCAATACCTGTTTTTACAGTTGCTTTCTTCTCCAATCTAATCCCCTCCTGATTTACCCACTACATTTTATTCATTCACACTCTCTAATACTCATACGCACAATTTGAGCGTGTTTGTTATATATATGCCCTGTTTTATAATCCAACTCATGTGCAATCGCTTCAACTGTTATTCCTTTCAGAGAATAATTAGTATTGAAAAAAACTATATCTCCTTTTCAACAACTATTTAATACATCAAATGATGACGAAGAGAGGTAGAATTTAAAAGTCGATATTAATAAAAATATTAAAAGCCTTAGAAATTGACGTATTATTATCACAATCTACAACTTTTTCACTCAAGTGTAATGAAATTTTAAGGCTTTAAAATGTTTCAGAAAGACTAGGTAGCATATTAAAATCAGCCTAAAATAAGAGAACCAACTCTCCAAAAAAAAACCTTACAAACGTTAAACTTTCAACGTTAATAAGGCCCATCAAATTATTTAGTAAAGCTATATTATGTCGACTAAGAGAATCGAACTCTTATCGAGTTGATTTAAAAGCATTTGGAAATATTAATGTGTACTATTTGTGTAACATCAATTTAGAATAAAGATGGTTCATGTTCTTTATAAACTTTGGGATTTATCATTATAAAAGGCTTGAATCATCTTTATTATTTGTCAGTTAATCCTTATCTTCTAACTCTCTTTTTATATGCTCAAAAACTACATATTCGTAAGCTAAAGATTTTACTTTTTTGTTCAATTCGTCTAATTCTTGTTCTATTTGTGGTATAAGTACCAAAGTTAAATAAGAATAATACTCACTATCGGTATTTTTAATTTCTTTTTTTGCTATCTTTAGTTTTCTGTTTAATAATTCCATTTGTTGACTACAGTTTTTTGTTTGTTTCTCTATTTTTGTTTTTATTAAGTCAATTTCTGCAACTTTTGATAAGTTTTCCATATGTATATTCCTTCTACTTAAAATTTAATGTAATTCTATAATTTAGTATAATGGAAGAAATTTAATTTCTAATTGGTAATTTTTTCTGATTTCAAGTTTCGGGAAAAGTATACATTTTGAATTTTACTACTCTTATCTATATTGGTTATCTATAAAAAACATGAGTACCCATCCTCTATCTATCTGAAAAACCATTTGTTGTGGATGATAAACTTTATACGATAGATAATGCTTATACTAGCTTACTAGAGGTAAGCCTAAAATCAATACGTAATTCACGTCATTAAAGAGCTAAAAACACGATATAAAACATTGCTCTATAGCAACTTAATAATGGTACAAAAGAGAAAGGGACTAAAGATAAAGGTAAAAATTATACATATAAATATTCAAAAGAACTAAGAGGTTTACCAAAAAATTTAGCAAAGGTATTGTTGATGGAAAACCATTTATTGAAAGAATAAAAGACTTTTATTAAGAATATATATAATAAAAAAAAGACCAGGTGCTCATTAAAATGTGAGTCCTGGTCTTTACTTTACACTTTTTCAACAAACTCTTAATTTGCAGTAATATACAATCCTGATTTAGTCATTAAACGATAAGTTGAACCATATTTCACGATACTCACGATTGTATACTTAGTGCCTTTCTGACACAACTAGTGCCTTCTTTTTATTTAATTCCAAGAATTTTTATAAAGAATAACTCTTCACTCTCATTTAATGATAATTCTTTAATATCCGAATTAGATAAATACATTAATGTATTACATCCATAATCCTGTGATGTATAAATAGATAGTCCATTTTGATCCAAAATGTCAAAATGGAAAAATGGCGTTATATTTTCATATTCCGATTCTATCTCTTCTACCATACTTTTAAAAAAAACATCCTTAATGCTTTCATTTAAATTTGCTGTTAATTCAATAAGATTATCTTCATTCTTTTCTTTCTTACTTTGAGAGTCTGATAAAATTATATTTTTCACACCATAGCCTGTTGAGGGATATCCCTTATTTGGGTTTATTTTATCATTGTCATAATAAAAAATAGTTATTTTTGTACCTTTCGCTATAAAGTAGGCTGTAATTTTGTTCCAAATAGTAATTATTTTTTGCATTCGATTTTCAAACTTTTCTTCCTCATCTTCAGGGTTACTAGTATCTAATCGATAATTGAAATAATCTTGCATTCCTACACCCCCTTTTTTTCTTAAACAGCTGCCAACCCTATTGCACTTACTTGCCAAAGAGCCCAAACAATTATTACTATTCCAGCAACTATAGCAATTGTAGTTGCTATTTCACCTGCTGTTATTGTTTTCATATCTTTTAATAAAACACTTTGCATTTCGGTTTGAGCTTTGGCTTTTCCTAAACCAGACATACAATTAGTCCAAGATTTCTTTTTAACAGTCTCATGAATATAATAACAAACTGAGGTTCCTTTAGTTTTAGCAGAAATATGATAATTTGCCTTATGAGTATATTTTCCTTTGGTATTTTTTTTATAAATATGAATGTTAACATGTTTTATGTTTTGAGTTTCAGCCCATGGGCCTGCCCAACCAGTGTGGATTTTTGTAATATCAAATTTATAATTACCCTTGATGTATTGTTTAAATAGACCAGCACTACCGCTTAAAATTTGTATATCATTATTATCTACTTCATTAGACACCTCAATATTATTTATATCTGGTGTTACATTAGCAATACCTTCAATGTTTAAATCTTGATAATTATATGAAAATTCATCGGTATTAAAAATACTATTTTCTTTTGAAGTTATTTGTATTTCATTATTGATTTCCTCAGTATCTATATTATCTATTGATTCTCCAGATTGAAAACTTTTAATAACTTCATCTGCTTGAATACTATTTATAGATTCTCCGTTTCTAATATTATTTATTATTTCTTCAGTTTGGACACCAAATATATTTTGATCAGTTTGATTATTAAATGTATCAGTTTTAGCTTCAGCATTTCCTAAGGAATTAAAAATTAGAAATAACATAAGACTTAAAATAAGAAATACTTTAAACAAATTATTCTTTAACACTTAGTACACCCTTTCTAATATGTAATATTTTGGGATGTAATTATGAAAAGATATAAGACACATAAAAATTCATTGGAAATTTTTAAGACTAATACTCTCTAGTACGAAATTTATTTTGTTATAAAAAATAATTATTTTAATAATTATTTTATTGTTCTAAATAACCCTGTGTACTCATAATCGGAAATATAATCTTATTAATTCATTTAACTTATTTAGAATTAAGCTCTCGACAATTGTTGGATGACCAATTGTTTAAAACCTTAGCAACTAGTTAAATTTTTGATTTATTTGCTTTAAAATTCTGATATACATCCTTCCTTTTTCTCAACATAATAAAACGTGTCTATATACCTTAAAAAAACTCTATACAATCAATCATACATTCCCTTTATTTCTAAAATAATACATTTTATTCAGTGTATAATGATAATTTCTCAAAAATGGTAAAAAATAATTATAACTAAAATTTAAATATAAATATTTTGACTCACCATAATAAAATATCTTTTAAAAGGAGTGTGTATTTTACAAAATAGAAAACCTATAATCAAATTGTTAAAGAATTATGGGAAATGGGCAAAGAAACCAAGTATCTAGTTTTCATAAAGATGGCTCAGGGAGAATTAAACCTCCAAACGATAAGAATAAACTCGTTTTCAAGAACTTGTTGGACTAAGAAACTCATTTAGATGATCGAATTTTTAAAAGTCCACATACCCCCTCAAAATCATTAACAAACAATGGAGCCAATTCAGCACTTGAAAAAGTTTTAACAGAATTAGGAATATAAAAAAATAACTGTTCACGGATTATGTCATACTCATGATAGTGTCTTGTTTTACCGAAGCAACAGTACAAAATATATTTCCGAAAGTTTAGGGCATAAAGATGTACAAACTACTCTAAACACATATAGTCATATATAAAAGAGCTCATGCTCGTGTTGACAGAGTTGCTATCAGCATTATTCATGTGTAACGTTAATGTGTAACGTTGTGTGTAATGTGTAACATGATCATAGAAGTTATAGTTTTTATCTAAATTTACGAATAATAAAAATAAAACAAAAAGCCTTACAAACGTTAAACTCTCAACGTTTATAAGGCTCTTTAGTATTATTAAATAAAGATCAATTAGCTATATTATGCCGAATAAGAGAATCGAACTCTTATCAATGGATTACGAGACCACCGTTCTACCATTAAACTAAATCGGCATTTCGATGAAATATTGTTTATCAACTACAGGAGTTATTCTAGCACTTTTCAGGGAAACATGCTAGGGTTTTGAATTAAAATTTCACTAATATATTAATTCCAATTCTTCTAGATTGTCATTTTATTAATGAGTAGCTTTTTTTAATTTGTAACGGAATTGATTTAATTGGAAAAAGATAAAGCAACCAATGCAAAATCCTAAAATTGCGATACCTGAAGCCGCTACTACCATAATTGTAAAGATATAACCCATAACAGGTTTATCTAATTCAAAGCCAATAAATCCAAGGAACAAGCAAGTAATTGCAATGCATGAATTGAATTTTTGTTGAACGCCATCTTCAGGAATATACTCTGAAGGCTTTTTCTTTAACAATAAACGGGCAAACTTCATAAACGGATTGAAATTGAAAAATAGCCCTAATAAATTTGCAATTAGAGGGATCAATAAAATAAGTGGTTGATGTAATACCCACGTAGCTATTGTGCTTAATAAAATTGTCCATTGATTTACACGAACTAAAGGTCTAGGTATAGATACTGGTTTTTGCATTTTTAAAACCAACCTTTCACATAAGATTAATAATAATAATAATATACTCCATAATATAAAAAATCGAAAGGGTTTTGTTATTTTATTTTTTTATGATTGGTATGTTAATGAAGGATATTTTTACGAAATTACTCTATTCATTTATTCAACAAAATTTTTCCATACTATTAACTTTGTAACAAATACCTTATAATTATAGAAAATAGTTTGTGAAAGAAGGTACTGAAATGAAAAAATGGAAGCTCATTTGTTCAATTTGTATAGCAGCTTCACTAATAGCCGCATGCAACAATGATTCAGAAAAAACTTCAAAGGAACCCGCTAAAACAGAGGCATTTACAACTGAAACGCATAAGACGACTCAATCAGATAAAACTAATCAAAGTTCTACTACTTCTAAATCAAGTAAGCAATCTGAGAACTCTTCAAACGAGCTTACTGTTTCTGGACAAAAAATGACAAAAGTAGTACAACAGAAACTAACTGATTTTATCGCAATGTATCCCGTTGTGCGAGCACAGGCTGTTGAATCAGGTGACTTTACTCCTTTAGCAAACGAATACATCATGCACGACACAAAATTATACGAAGACCTTTTATCAGAAATCCCAGAAAAACATAAACAAGGGATAAAAGAACAAGTAAAAAAAGTTAAAATTTCATCCATCAAACGTGATTCAGATACTGAATTCACTGTAGATACAAAAGAAATCATTGCCGAAACACAAAATGGCAAGAAGGATACAAAAGAATACCATCGCAAATATAAGGTCTATTACAATTATGTTGAAGGCAATGATGCGCAAAGTTTCTTCCAAATTTCTGAAATTAAAGATGTAAAATAATCTCATCCATAACAAAATGGAGTAAGCAAACTCGCTTACTCCATTTTTTCATAATCTATTTATAGCTCCCTAAAATCTTAATAGCTTCTTCAGTAACTGATGTATCAATCGCTTTATTAAAGTCGAATTCGCCTTGCGTTGCGCCATTTGCTTTGTACATTTCATACTGCTTTTTAATATCATCTAAACGCATTTTTCCATCTGGATCAAGCCCAGTTACATTTACTTTATCCCATAATGCAGGATCTTTTAATGCTGTATATTTTGTCATGATATTGACGATTTCGGCTTTTCCTTCCCCTTTAGTGAAAGCATCGTTGTAATCACGTACACCTTTTAAATATGCAAGCATGAAGCGTAGTGATATATCCTTTTCATCTTTCATAAACTTAGGAGAAGCTAAAACTAATGCAATTTGTGAGTCTGGTGCAAAATCAGTTGCATCACCAAAACGTGTAAGAATTCCTTTACTAACCCCTTGTGCAATCAATGGCTCGATACTAAGTGCTGCATCGATTGATCCATTTTCTAATGCTCCAAGCATGCTACCAAAATCAGACATGATAACTGTTTTTACGTCTTTTTCTGTTAATCCAGCATGTTTTAACATTAGCTGATAGATGTAGCCGTCAATTGAGTTCTTTGAAGAGATTGCAATTTTCTTCCCTTTGAAATCTGGGTAATCTTTGATGACATCTTTCATCTTGTTCCCAATAACGAATGTAAAATAGGATTTCCCTGGCATGTTGTGACCTTTATCCCCTACAATTTTAACGTCGATTCCTTGTGCGATCGCATTAAAGAATGACGCTGTCGATACCCCGCCTGCGATATCTACTTCACCTGCTGCAAGTGCTGGGAGCATATCATCACTATTTGCGAATTGTGCAAATTCTACCTCAATATTATAATCTGCAAAGTAGCCTTTCTCATTTGCGATATAAAAACCTGCACCAGATGCAGCACCATCTTCAGCAATGACTACTTTAGCTTTCTTTTCTAAAGGTGCTAAATCCCCTGATTTGTTATCCTTACTTACTTCATTGTCTACTTTATTATGATTAGTCGTTGTTGTACTTTTATCTGTACAGCCAGTAATGACCATCGCTAGTAGTATAAATGGAATCACAAGCCCCCGTTTCAACCATTTCCCCATTCAAATCCCCCTTTATAACACCTGTTACTTTCTAGATTTTTGTACTTCTTCATGCAGATGCTTTAGTATCTCTATAAAGTGTTCTGCAGTTTGTTGATTTGCACGAATTTGTTCGATATTCCTTGGTCTTGGTAAATCGTTCTTGATTTCTTTTATGATTTTTCCAGGCTGTGTACTCATTAATAATATACGGTCGCTTAGCAATAAAGCCTCATCGATGCTATGTGTGATAAAAAGTACAGTCTTCTTTGTTTCTTCCCAAATGGATAGTAATTCTTCTTGTAGGATGAATTTGTTTTGTTCATCAAGTGCTGCAAAAGGTTCATCCATTAACAATATTTCTGAATCATTCGCAAATGCACGTGCAATACTAACACGTTGTTTCATTCCCCCAGATAACTCTTTCGGGTATAGCTTTGAAAACTTTTCTAGACCAACTTTTTTTAAATAGTAATCTGTTCTTTCTTTAATTAAGTTGTGAGGTAAATGTCTCATTTTCAAACCAAAAGCTACGTTATCCTCAACCGTTAACCAAGGAATAATCCCTCTTTCTTGAAATACCATGGATTGAAGAGGTCGATCTTCCTGTCCTTGCATAATCTCGAATTCGCCAACACTTGTTGTTTCTAGTCCCGCCAAAATTCTTAGTAATGTTGTTTTCCCGCAACCACTTGGGCCTACAAGACAAACAAATTCACCTTCTGAAATATCTAATGAAACTTGATCTAAAGCTGTGACACTACTGTTTTTCTTATAGAATACTTTCGTCATATTTTTGATAGATATTTTCGTTTGCTCTTCCATTGCCTCACCTCCAAGGAAGAATTTTCTTCTGAATATATCGAAGTATTAGTGAAAATAGATAGCCAAAAAATGAGATGAGTATGAGCCCAACAAACATCTCTTTAAGCAAAAAGGCTTTATAGGAGGTCCAGATTAAGTAACCGATTCCTGAAGTAGCCCCCATCATTTCAGCAGCAACGATCGTTAAAAGTGCAATTGCCTGCCCCATTTGAATTCCTTCCATCATTACCGGTAAAGCACCTGGAAATGCAATCTTAAAGAAGAAATCCTTTGAACCTGCCCCATAGTTTTTAGCTACATCTAAGTAAATGGAATCAATGTTGATGACTCCTGCAGTAGTGTTAATAACGACCGGGAAAAACACACTTCCAGCGATTGTCACTACCTTCGATAGATCACCGATTCCAAATAAAATGATAATGATTGGTAACAGGGCTAGCGTAGGAATTGGCATTAGTGCCATAACAATTGGTGAAATGAAATGCCTAATAGGAGAATATAATCCCATCAATAACCCGATGACTACACCAGGTATAACGCCCAACAAAAAGCCAGCAAATATCCGGTATAAAGATATCCAAATATGATGAAATAATTCTCCACTAACTGCCATACTAAAAAATGTGTGTAGAATTTCAGTTGGCGGCGGGAAGAAACGTACATCAATCAAATCTGTTCGAGATAATAACTCCCATAAAAGTAAGAGAAAAATAGGTGAAGCGATTGTAAGCATCTGCTTCATTCGTTCATTTAACCGTCTTTTTTTCCATTCCTGTTGTTCAATTTCGACAGGGTTATGGGTTTTAGTTATTTTTTCGTCTCTCATTCTTCACCACCTCTTCAATAAAGGATATGTATTTGCCCTTTAAAGTGTGTCGATTGCCTACGAATGAGTACAAAAACATGCTGGTAATTTATAATTTCTAAATACATCATTTAAATGATTACAGATGCCTTCAATTTTCAAACAAAAATTAGAAACACAATGTAAATAAAATGTATATTTTTATTACATCTTATTTACTTAGTCCTTTAGTAACTATATAATGAGTATGTTATATGTCTTTAATCATATAAATAATGATTGTTTAGGGGTAAAAAGAATGAAATTAGATCGAGATATTGTATTTTTAGAAAAAAGTATTGCAAAAAGTGATTATGCTTCTGCCCGTACTATTATTGAGAACAACATAGAAAAACTATCAAGTCCACGAATTCGCTCAAAACTAAGTATGGAAGCATTAACCTTCTTAAATTGTGTTATTCAATTAAATGATAAAAGTAATCAAGATTTATTTTCTAGAGAAACACAACTGATTATAAGACACATTAATTCTTTAGCTTATGACTGTAGATTTGCAGAGCTCAAATCTTATGCTTTTTTGCAAAAAGATTTATTATCTAATCCTAAAATTTATAATGCGCTATGTGAGGATGCAAAGACATTCTTACCGAAACCAAAAAATATAGAAATACAAGAAGTAGCAGCAGTTCATAATATGTAAGGAAAAAATATTAAGCATAGATAAAATTGCAACAGTTTCTATATAAAAAATAGAAGAAGTCACATAAGTAGTTTCAACCACTTATGTGACTTCCAAGTTGATTACACCTTATCCTTCACGAAGATTAAAATTGTCGAGCTTTCGCTTCACTTTTCAAAATACGGTTATGGAGAGTCATCTCCGACTGTCCCTTTACCTGAGATTTTGAATGTTTTAACCTAGTCCAGAGCTGATGAACTTTCTGAGATTTTGGATCTAAATGGTCCGGTCTTCCCATTGCTTTTCACCCTCCTGATCATGTTGGATTTCTTAAGTGAAATCTTAAATAGTATAGCCTAAGCTACGTTTTGTATACCTCTTGATAAAATCATTTTATAAGAAAAATTCTTTCTTAAACTTTTACACTATCTAAGAAAACATACCCAAATACGACTCCAGCAAGTGTTGTCAAAGTAGTTGATGTTTCACCTAACATTATTACTTCATTTGAAAATAATAAGTTTTCTCCAAACGATGAGTATGTTAAGTAAGGCAACAATGCAACATAAAGTGCTGGTAATGCAATAGCGATTAACTTTACCCAATCAAAACTCCACTTCTTTTTCCCTTTTTTCTCATTTAAAAATTTAGGTAATCTTAGTAATATACCAACTATTATAGGAAATACAAATGAAAATATCATTATAGGTAAGTTATTAAATGATATTTCTTCTTCTTTACCTAAATATACTCTAAAACTTAGTCCAAAATATATTGCTATCCCAATAATTACTACCCATATTATATAACTTAGGAATCGTTTCATTTTTAATTCCCCCTAAAGGAACTTATTTTCTTATAGTTTCTCTTTATTAGTAACATTTTCCTTTAAATTGTAATTAATTGAATTATTTTAATCCCGTAGGAGTCTTCGCTAATTCCACATCAACAAATATAGCAATACAAGATTTTTATAATAAATTTTCATCTATTTTTACTTTTTAAGTACCTTTTCGACGTTCCTGCGGGGCTTTCATCTCAAGCTTTTTCCGTAGGAATATGAATGAACCTCACTAAATGAACATCGCACGAAGGAAATACGAATGCATTTTCGAGGACTCGCCGTCGAAAGCGTTGCAATGAACAAAAATGGATATCATTATATGTTCGTATATTTTATATGAATTTTGCATTATAAAATTGATTCGTTTCATTTGTATATAAAATCAAAATAAAAACCCGGAAAATTAATTCCGGGTCTGATTTCACTTTTATCCTTTATAATGATTAAATTGTTTTGCATTCAGCTTCATTACTCAGACCTGATCCACGGGACTTCACTCCGTTTCTTATTACCTGAGAATTTTTAACGATTTAATCTTTTAGAGCTTTTGTGCTCACCTGGACTTGGTTCACCCATAGGATTAACCCCTCCTGATCAATAAAGAATATCTTAAGTGAAATCTTAAATAGTATAGCCCGAGCTAAGTTTTATATACCTCTTGATGAAATTATTTTATAAGAAAAGTTCTTTCATAAGTGGAAATTTCTAAAGTACATACTATCTCATGAAAGAAGCAAAATAATTTTGAGGTGAATCTATGTTAAATGAAACCAAAATTACGCTTTGTAGTATTTGTATTGTATTATGCAATTTAATTATTGCTCCTTCTTATTATGCTGAAGAATCAAATGAGGCTGAAATACAAAATTCAGAGAAAAAAATTGAAGATCTCCAAGAACAATTAAAGGAAAAAGAAAGACGTCTTCAAAATCTTGAACCGACAGAACCTAAAAAGATTGTTACTCTTCCCTGGACTAATCAGTCTTTCCCTTCAAATGTAGTACTAATTTCAAAAGTCATAGAGAATGGTACCAAAATTCCTTTTAAATTAATCGTAGATCAACCAGAATATATGCGACCTATATATGAAGAGGAGTGGCACAGTTCGATTGGAAGATGGAGTTATATTCCAAATAGAATTTATTTTGCTCAACATCGATTATTTCTCAATTATGATGCTGGACTTTCTAGCTGGTATGATTTCGAACATAACATCGGATTGTCAATTCCAATGTTTCAAAATGAAAATGATTTGGATTTATATATTGTTGCTTTTCAGACTGAAATCACTTCAGTATATACTTTAGGAAATCAAATTGTTGTAGTTGGTCATCCGAAAAGAAATGGAGTACAGGTTATCACTATAAAAACAGGGGTTTTATTTCCAAAAAATAAAGAGCAGAATTTGCTTGTTCAATTAGTGACTCAAACTGGGGATGAGATGGATTTTTCACTCATTAATTATATGCCACCTGATTTTTGGCTAAAACAAAAGGAAAAATTAAATGAACGAAAAGAACATTAGGGAAAGTTTTTATTTTGAATAAATTTCATGATTTTAAGATTTGATAAAAAACACGAACATTAAATGGGCAATTGTTATATGCCATATCTATTAGAACATTGTCTATGAAGCGGAAGATGGCGACTCCTGCGGGAAAGCGAGACAGGTGAGACCCCGCAGTGAAGCTCGGTACGGGCTTCCGAGGAGGCTCAACGCTCGCCCGCGGAAAGCGCCATCTGGAGCGGCATAATATGTAAATACTAATTTATTGTATATTCAAAAAACATTCGTGTTTTTAAACTAGAAAAGTATTTATGAAATTGACTCAATTTGTGAATTTTTATAAAACTCCAAATAAAAACCCGGAAAATTAATTCCGGGTCTGATTTCACTTTTATCCTTTATGACGATTAAATTGTTTAGCTTTGCTTTTTAACTCAGACTTTTTACACTGCATATTAAGCCGCGTCCTTCACCTGAGATTTAACTATTTAACCTTTACCCAGAGAATGTGAACTCCCTGAGTTGCCTGAACTATTTTGTCCGGTTCACTCATTGGATTTTCACCCTCCTGATCATTCTAGATGCAGTAATACAACTTTATCCTTCATGATGATTAAATTGTTGAGCATTCAGCTTGTTTACTCAGACCTGATCCACGGGACTTCACTCCGTTTCTTATTACCTGAGAATTTTAACGATTTAACCTTTGTTTAGAGCTTTTGTGCTCACCTGGACTTGGTTCACCCATAGGATTAACCCCTCCTGATCATAAAAGGATTTCTTAAGTGAAATCTTTAATAGTATAGCCTCTGCAATCGTTTTTATACACTTTTCTTCAAATAGTTTTACTTCACTTTAAATTAATCGAACATGCGGCTTAAATTAGCCATTTCAATTGCTGAAACCGCTGCATCATAACCTTTGTTTCCTGCTTTTGTTCCAGAGCGTTCGATTGCTTGTTCAATATTTTCTGTTGTAACGATACCGAACATAACTGGAACGCCTGTTGTTAATCCTACGTTAGCAATACCTTTTGCCGCTTCGTTGCAAACATAGTCATAATGAGAAGTTGCTCCGCGAATAACAGTTCCTAATCCTATAATCGCATCATATTTTTTTGTGTCCGCCATTTTTTTTGTAATAAATGGTACTTCAAATGCACCTGGAACCCAAGCAATATCGACATCATCTTCAGACACACCATGACGTTTTAAACCATCCATAGCACCACTTACTAATTTTGCTGTTAAAAATTCATTAAATCTTCCTACTACAATCCCAATTTTTAAACCTGTACCGATTAATTGTGCTTCAAATGTTTTTGCCATTTCCATTCACTCCTATGCTAATATATGTCTCATTTTAAATTTTTTTGTTTCTAAATATTTTTCGTTTTCCGGCTCTGGCTCAATTTCTACGGGAACACGTTCTATCACTTCAATACCATATTTCGCTAATCCTTCAATTTTAGCCGGATTATTTGTCATTAATCGAATTTTAGTAATACCAAGATCTCGAAGCATTTGAGCGCTTAATCCATAATCACGCATTTCTGCTGGGAAACCTAAGTGAACATTCGCTTCCACTGTGTCATATCCTTGTTCTTGTAACTCGTAGGCTTTTAGTTTGTTGAGCAGACCAATTCCTCTGCCCTCTTGACGCATATATAATATGACGCCTGAACCTGCTTCTTCAATCATTTCTAATGATTTATGGAGTTGCGGTCCACAATCACAACGTTTTGAATGAAAAATATCTCCGGTTAAACATTCTGAGTGAATGCGTACAAGTGGTACTTCATCTGCTTGTGGATTTCCTTTTAAAATAGCAAGGT
>DATMJF010000455.1:0-2444 GCA_035554455.1 Rummeliibacillus sp. | reverse complement strand
TGTTAAAACCATATGTAATCAAAAATAGTAACAACAATACCACAATCATTGCAAATCTTCCAAGCCATTTTTTAAGATATAAATAACATGTATTTAGCAACAAAGCTAGAGATAACGTTGAGACTAACATTGATGTAGATAAGTAGTTTACTACAAACATGAATTTAATATCTTGTTCAAATGTCAATTTATTTTCGATCGATACTACGACGACCATAACAACCGTCGTAAGTAACACTAAAATAAGATTTGAAAATAAGCTAAATATTAATTTTACCCCTATTAATTCATAGAATGGCCCAGTGCTATGTAACCAAATGTCAGCATGTCTCAATTCCCGATTAAGATTTTTAACAAATTGAATACTAACAATCAGAAATGTAAAAATGGACAATATTGATGCCATAATGAATATCACATTATTTTGATTTATAGAAGCATCTATATATTTATTCACCAAATATGGAATCCCTACAGTAACAACAATACCTAAAATACATGTCGTCAAAATCCATTTATATTGTAATTGCCATTCTCTCTTTAATAATCCTAAAAACCTTTTCATACTTCCACCTCAGTTGCTGTTATAGTGTACTAGTTGCATATTACACTATAACTCTTTTTATTTCAACTTTTATTTTCCAATAAAGTGGAATTTCATTTGTTAAACATTTCAATATTTTCTTAACTTCACTACTTCACCATTTCATCATTTCTTTTTCACACTTCATTCACATTTCTCAACTAGAGGTGTGACTTTTATCACATCGCAAGCGTTTTATTTTTTATATCATGAGTTCGAGAAGCAAAAGTAATGCTGAAACTACAAAGGAGGGGTCAATATGACTAATAAAAATGAACCTGATGAAAACCTAAAAGGTACTTTCTATCTAGTATTAACTCTAGGGGTAATTATCGTGGCCGTTTGGGCTGCATGCTTTGGTCTATTTCTTGATCGCTTTTAATCAGAAGGAAAGAAGGGAAAACGATGCATCTTCATAAATATGAAAAATATTGGCTAACATTTGGTGTTGGGTCCCTAATCGTATTTTTATTGATTACCGGTATTATGGCATTTCACAACGGGAGTCACCCACCAAGTGCAAAGAACACAATCAACCATGAAAAAGTTGATGAAATCGCACCATTTAACAATCCTGGGGTACATAAAGTATCTGGTAAAGACTGGGATTATGAAGTAGTTATAGTAGCTTCTGCTTTCTACTACAATCCACCTGAACTAAAAGTGCCAGTCGGCTCTAAAGTTAAATTTATCGCTACTTCAAAAGATGTTGTACACGGTTTTGAAATTTCAGGTACGAACGTCAACATGATGTTAGAACCAGGTTATATTTCTGAGTATACAACGACCGTGGATAAAGCAGGAGATTACTTAATCGTATGTAATGAATATTGCGGAGTAGGTCACGCTCAAATGCATTCTATGCTTAAGGTGGTGGATAAAAAATGAGTCAAACAGTAATCGATCAAGCTAAAGTAAACGAAAAAGAAACAACTATTTCAAGAAAAGTGGCTTCTAAAACTACTGAACTATTAAAAGTAGATTCTAAAGATGCCAAACTTTCAATGGCTCATATTTATGTTGCATTTATCGCCCTATTCTTAGGTGGTACTGCAGGTCTATTACAAGTTTTAGTACGTTCAGGTCATTTTGAATTGCCATGGGGAATTGGCTATTATCAAGTATTAACAGTACATGGTGTTTTACTTGGATTGATCTTAACGACATTCTTTATCTATGGTTTCCAAATTGCAGCAGTTAGTCGTACTTCAGGAACATTATCTCCTAAACAAAGATTGATTTGCTGGATTGGTTTCTGGACAATGACAATCGGTACTGCAATGGCAGCAACAATGGTGCTTTTAAATCAGGCTTCTGTACTTTATACATTCTACGCTCCACTACAAGCACACTGGATTTTCTATTTAGGTTTAACACTTGTTGTTGTTGGATCTTGGATTGGTGCCCTTGGTCAAGCACTTCGTTGGATGCAATGGCGTAAAGAAAATCCTAATCAAACATCACCATTGCTTTCTTTCATGGTAGTATGTAATAACTTAATGTGGTTTGTTGCAACCATTGGTGTTGCTGCTGAAGTATTATTCCAATTATTACCTTGGTCTCTTGGCCTTGTAGAACGTGTAGATATCTTATTGTCCCGCACCTTATTCTGGTCATTTGGTCACGCACTCGTTTACTTCTGGTTATTACCAGCTTACATGGTTTGGTATGTTGTCGTTCCAAAAGTAATTGGTGGTAAAATTTTCTCTGACGCTCTAGCTCGTCTATCATTTATAATGTTCGTATTATTCTCAGTTCCAGTTGGTTTACATCACCAATTAACTGAACCTGGTGTTGATGGATCTTGGAAATTCTTACAAGTTGTTTTAACAATGATGGTTGTTATTCCATCACTATTAAC
>DATMJF010000454.1:0-6369 GCA_035554455.1 Rummeliibacillus sp. | reverse complement strand
CGAATAACTTCAACTATGATTGCGAGTATCTGAGAAACTACGGGAAGTTTGGTATAACGAATAACACCAACAAATGCCGCAATAATAAAACTGGCGATAATTGAAACAACAGCTATTTTTAAAGTAACAAGAAAACCGTCGAGCAGAAATTTTAGATGATCTGGAGAATAAGCACCAGCAAAATCCATAGAATCGCCCTCCTTTAATTACTCTTTGCAAGGCGTTTTTCTAAATAGTTCACGCCAGTGCTAAGAGGTATAGTTATAACTAAATAAAATAATGCAACGAAGATATAAACATCAAAAGTAACGAAAGTTCTGGTAGAGATTAAATCTGCTTGATACATCAAATCCCCAGCAGCCAAAATAGTTAAAATAGATGAGTTTTTAACAAGGTTAATAAATTGGTTACCGAGTGGAGGAATGACAATTTTAATAGCTTGTGGTAAAACGACAAGGCGCATCGTTTGAATATAAGTTAAGCCTGAGGATCTAGCTGCCTCTGTTTGTCCTTTAGGTACAGATAAAATACCAGCTCGAACAGCTTCTGCAATGAAAGCAGATGTATAAATAATGAGTGCTAATGTCCCGGCTTGAAAGCCATCTAATTGTATTCCGATTGTTGGTAGAGCTGTAAATAAGAAAAACGCAATAATCAATAATGGGATATTACGGAAAAACTCAACATAGATCGTTCCAATCCAATTTAAGAGTTTTAATGGTGCAATACGAAAAACAGCTAAGATCGTTCCGAATACAAAACTTCCCACAAGGCCAATTAAACTTATGTAAATGGTATTTAAAAAGCCTTCTATGTACATATCCCAGTTTTCAGTCAAAATTGAAAAGTCGAGCATCATTGATTCACTCCTTACAATGAGTGGGTTAAGATTCTAAAAAGTAATTTCAAGAAAGAACGGGCAGTAATAACCTAATATCTAATTTCATCCATTAGAATAGGTGACTGCCCGTTAAAGTCTAAATGGTTAGATTATGATTCTGTAAAAAATACTTTAACAAGTAGAACTTTATGAATGAAAATGATTAGTTACTTGTTTTAATCCATTTTTTATAAATTTCATCGTATTTTCCATTGTCTTTCATTTCTTTTAATGCATCATTAATAGCTTTAACTAATTCTGGGCTGTCTTTTTTCGCAGCGATACCGTATGGTTCATCTGTGAAAATATCTCCTACAACCTGGTAATTAGGATCTTCGTCAACCATACCGTAAAGGATTGCGTTATCTGTTGTTAAAGTATCCCCTTGACCTGCTTTCAAAGCAGTAAATGCTTCAGCATAGTTTTCAAATTCTAAAACAGTTGCATCTGGCGATTTTTCACGAATGTTAATTGCAGAAGTAGAGCCTTTTACAGCAAGTACTTTTGTGCCTTTTTTAATATCATCTATACTTTTAATTGGGCTTCCTTTTTTTACGAGTAATGCTTGACCAGCTTTGAAATATACATCAGAGAAGTCTACTTCTTTTTTACGTTCCTCAGTGATAGTCATTGTTGCAACAATTGCATCAATATCACCTTTTTGAAGCATAGGAATACGAGTTTTTGAAGTTACCTCTTTAAATTCAGCTTTTGATTCATCACCTAAAATAATTTTTGTGATTTCTTTTGCAATATCAATATCAAAACCTTCAATATTGCCAGTTTTAGGATCTTTTAGACCGAAAAGTCGAGTATCATTTTTTACCCCAAATACAATTTTGTCTTTCTCTTTAATCGCTTCTAGAGAATTTTTACCTGCTTTTGAACCACTTGAAGAATTAGATCCATCCTTCGATCCACAAGCACCTAGTATTAGTACAGAAAGCATTGCTAAAAGTAAAACTGTAAATAAACCCTTTTTCTTTTTGAACATCAATTTTTCCCCCTTATTTTACAATTAATGATTTAAAATCCGACTTAGGAATAACTTAGCACGTTCTTCCTTCGGTTCTTTATAAAACTCAGCCGGATCTGCATCCTCAAGTATTTGGCCTTTGTCGACAAAGATAATTCGATCGGCCACTTCCTTCGCAAATCCCATTTCGTGTGTGACAACAACCATCGTCATACCTTCTTTAGCTAAATGTTTCATAACATCTAATACTTCCCCAATCATTTCAGGGTCAAGTGCTGACGTTGGTTCATCAAATAGCATGATTTCAGGATGCATGGCTAGTCCTCTTGCAATAGCAACACGTTGTTGTTGCCCACCAGAAAGTTGCGATGGATAAGCATCTGCTTTATCTGGAATACCTACTTTCTCCAAATAGGCTAATGCTGTCTTTTTTGCTTCTTCTTTTGTTTGGCTAAGTGCCTTCACAGGTGCTAACATAATATTTTCCAATACAGTTTTATGTGGATAAAGATAAAAGTGCTGAAATACCATTCCGATTTTTCGTCGAAGTTTGTTAATATCTGTTTTTTTATCATTTAATTCGATACCATCAATCGTTAATGACCCATTAGAGATGGTTTCTAAACGATTCATGCAACGAAGAAGCGTACTTTTACCAGAACCTGATGGCCCAATGATGACAACAACCTCACCTTTTTTAATAGTGAGATTAATATCTTTTAAAACCTGGAAATCCCCATAATACTTATTCACATTTTTAAACTCAATCATTGTGAAGCCCCCTAAGTAAACAAAGACGGAATATGCCGAAATTTGTTGGTAATTTATTAAAATATTATAAAATCCAATCCACTTTTTACAATTAATGCGCTTTCATCATCATAACTTATTGCATATTTGCTGTGCAAGTAAAATATATAAAAATATTTAAAAGTTTCTGATATTTTATTTTTAAGAAAAATATAACAAAAATAGATAAGCTGAAATATTAAGATATTTATATAGAGTTTCTATGTTTTTGCGAGAGTATGAAACTTTAAAGTAAATATTCTATTAAACATCTGCTTTATAACAATAGGAGATTTTAAAACGAACTATTCTCTGTTGTAGTTTATTAGAGGGTATTGAGTGAATAAATACTCTATTATTTGAATAAAAAAATTGGAAATTAACTAATAAAATAAAGTAAAAATTTTAGAGCAGAAAAGTTATTGTTTTACTATCTGTGTATAACTATTTCATATTATTGTGGATAATATAAAATGAAAAAAATTTTTATACACATTGAACAAAAAACTTATGCACAAATTGTTCATAACAAGTGCTTAAAAATAAGTTAATCACTCTTTATCCACAATCATATTGTCACTTATGTGCATTGAAAAAATTTTGACTGTGAATATTCGTAATTAGAAATGAAAAAAATAAAGAAATCGTATCCTTGAATCTTTTTTTGAGGTTTTACGTATAAAGAGGCAAAGAAAATTAGGAGGAATATCAAATGTTAAAAAAACTAGCATCAGATGCACTAGGATTATCGGATATTGGGATTGTTGTACCAAAGGAGGATTTCGATAAAACTGAATCTGATGATTTTGTGAAGCATGAGTCAGGGGAATTTGTGTATTTCTTAATTAAAACGAAGTCAGATGAATACTGCTTTACAAATCAAGCATTAATCCACGTAGATGGTGATTCAGCGATTAGTAAAAAACGTCTATTGAAGCGATATGAATACGAACATAGTACAATATCTGATGTTATGTTAGAAACAGCAGGTACAATTGATTTAGATATTGAAATTAAATTCACAATTGATAACATACCGATGTCAATTGATATTCATAAAAAATTTGATACTGAAATCAAAGATCTTTATAAAGCGTTGCATACCATTTCAGTAGAAATGCTTCATAATAAGAAAAACTTCGAAATCGCACAAAATAGTTTAAGTTATGCAGCACAATCTATCGGAAAAATAGAATCAAAGGAAGTAACACCTGCAAAATCATTCGAACAAATTACACGGTTTGCAAATGATTGGGTGCTAAAAAACAAAGAACAATATATGAAAAAAGATTATGGTGACGTTTTCGAACTGTATATTAATCATTAATATAGTATTTTAAGGGGCTGTCTCAAAAGTGAATGAATACCCCACTATTGATCAGCCTTCTTACTCGAATTGAAAAGCATTCTAATATTTTTTTGCTAAGCACCCCCGCTAAGCGCACAAACCGTATGAGCCAACTGCGTTGTCTCCCACATTTAAAAGCGGAACGCGTCCGTTTAGCTTTATTGGTCAGATGTTCTTCACGCGAAGAGGCGCTCTTTGCCTCACAGCGAGAAGGTTATCTGGTCCGAAAAGCTGGCGCGTGGAGCTGGAGACGGTTTGTTCTCGCGCTCTATGCAAGACAGGGGTGCTAATTTAATTTCTTCTACTATTTTAAGGACTTATTAGATAACCCCTTTTGTCTTTATATGAGAGTGTAAGCAGCGAATGTAAACTTGCTTCCTCGTTCGCCTACGCTCACTAGCGGGGTCTCGTCTGGCTCGCTTTCTCACAGGACTATGAATGAACCTCACTGAATTAACATCGCACGAAGGAAATGCGAATGCATTTTCGAGGAGTTGCCGCCTTTCGCTCAAGTAGAATACATTAAAAAATCAACAATATCATATAACGAAGCCAAATAAAAAAAGAGTCTTTAGCTTTTAAGCTAAAGACCCAAAATTAGGTTTAAACTCACACGAAGTCCAGATTTTATTTAGAAATAAAATACCGAACTTTAGGATTCTATCACACTATCAATGCGTGTTCAAGTGTTGATAGATATTGACACAACAATGTGAATTATTACCAAAGTAATGATTTCCTCTTCATGATTTTCTTTTATTTTTTTACATTGTTAGGCTTTTCATAACTAAAAACAGCTACAACAACATAAAGCAATAAGAAAAGAATGATAGAGCCAGTCCACGTTACATCAATACGCTCAAAACCTGCAACAATGAACTTTTTGAATAGCACGACACTAATAGCAAATTGAGTAATAGTACTAATAGCATCTATTGATTTCGTCAATTTTATATTGCAACTAGCAATGATAAATAAGCAGAACAAATCAAGTAAGATAATCATAGAAAAGATTAATATGATAAACCAACCAAAGTAGAAAAGATCTTGGTACCATTTTTCGAAAATATCAATACTCGCTAGATTGAATTTAGCCAGTATATTATATAAACCGTAAAAACCAAAGTAAGGCACTGTAATGGCCAAAGTAAGTGAAATAGCTAAAATAGCAATAATGAGTAACAAAGCTGACCATCCAGAAACACGAATTTTAATCTTTTTATTTCTAAACATAGAAATCCCTTCTTCACCTAATAAAATAGGTTTCTATTCATTGTTATTAGAAGTTTTAAAGCTCAATCTATCACATTATAGAACAGTAGCGATGACATTGCACATGAACTGTATGCACGGCTCTATTAATATTCGTTTTTCACTTTAAAACCATGTAATAGAAAAAAATATCCTTTATATATATGAATTGTTACAGAAACTTAACTAGCTTGTAAGATAATCATACTCTTACTACATGTTACTATAAAACTGTCTAGAAAAAACCTTAAAGATATTGGAAATATACATACGATATTAATCGAATAGAGACAGGTGAAGTTATGTTAAGAAATGCAAAATGGTGGATGCCTTTTGCTTTAGCACTTTGCATAATTGCTTACAACCCTCACAATGCTACGGCGATAGAACCAGAGTATAAAGATGTGATGATTGTTTACAGCAATGCAGCAGGAAAACAGCAAATTATGAAATTAGCATCCTCTATTGAAAATGATTTTGACTTATTAAATATCGTGCAAGGGAATTTTAGTGCAAACAATCTAGCACTTTTAAAACAATCTCAAGATATTAAAGTAATTGAGAAAAAGCCGTCAACTCTAGAAACAAATGGTGCATCCTTAAAGGGCATTATTCCATTAGTGAGTATGCGAATGTTGGGAGTACAAAATGCGTGGAATCAAAATATAACAGGACGAGGCGTTAAAGTAGCAACCTTTGATACAGGTGTAGCTAACATTCCTGCGTTAGCTAATGTCAGAAAGTATTCCTTTGTTGAAGATAACCCGGCCACTCCTGAAGATGAAAGTTCGCCATTAGATACAGATGGGCACGGAACTGCTGTAGCAGGTATTATAGCAGGCCAAGTAGGTAGACATTTAGCAGATGGCTATTTAGTCGGTGTAGCACCAGATGTAGAATTGTATAGTCTTAAAGTTTTTGATAATTCCGGTGCAAAAGTGGAAACAATCCTAAAAGCTGTCGAATGGGCTATAGAAAATGATATAGATATCATCAATATGTCACTTGGTACGGAACAAGATGATCCCATTCTCTATCAAGCCATTAAAAAAGCCCATACAGCAGGCATTACAATGGTTGCAGCAGCTGGTAATGAAGGCAATGCACATGATGTTGACTATCCAG
>DATMJF010000453.1:0-2614 GCA_035554455.1 Rummeliibacillus sp. | reverse complement strand
GCCGTCTGTAGCGGAACATCCAAATCTGAATATGGAAAAGTTAATGTGTTGAAATGTTCGTATTTAAAAACCGAAAATAGATTTATTAAATTGACTCATTTTAATTAATTAATTATGAGGAGTGTGTTTATGGAAGCGGATATTGTATTTGTGAATGGAGAAGTTATCACAGTAGATCAAAAGAATACTGTAGCAGAGGCTGTAGCTGTAAAGGATAATCGCATCATCTTTGTTGGTTTAGATCAGGAGGTTAAGAGTTTCATAGGAGAAAAGACGAATGTCATCGATTTGCAAGGGAAAACTCTTCTCCCTGGATTCATAGATTCCCATATTCACCTTATGTTTTATGGAGTGGATCAGCTGGCGGTAAATTGTAAAGCTGAACATATAGATTCTATCGAGGCTTTATTAGATGATTTGAAAAGAAAATCCTTAGAAACACCTAAGGGTGAATGGATACGCGCTTGTGGCTTTAACGAAACAGCTGTAAAGGAAAAGCGGTATCCAACAATCGCTGATCTGGATGCAATTTCAGTAGAACATCCAATTATTATATCGCGAACCTGTAACCATATAAGCGTGGTAAATAGTAAAGCACTTGAATTAGCGCAAATAAACGAGAATACACCGAATCCTGCTGGGGGGGTTATTGAAAAGGATCTTGAAGGAAGACTGACGGGGAAATTAATGGAAGCAGCAAATTTTGCAATGAGCGAGGTTGCAAGTTATACAGAAGCTGAACTAAGGAAGGGTGTGAAAATTGCTTCAAATCATTTCGTTGCTGCGGGCATAACAAGTGTACATGAGGCTGGAGGACAGGGCCCTGAGAGTTATCGCTTACTGCAACAGGCTGTGAAAAGTAGGGATATTCGTGTCAGAGTATACGCAATGATATGTCAGATAAATAACTCCCAAGAATTTGTTAATAAAATGGTCGAAGCTGGTGTGGTAACTGGTACAGGAGATGAAAGATTTAAAGTAGGGCCAGCAAAGTTGTTTACAGATGGGAGTAGCACCGGACCTACAATTGCAACCCGTGAGCCATACTCCAGTGATCCAAACAATTATGGAATTCTTTATTATAGCGAGGAAGAAATTTACCGAGTTTTAGGTGAAGCACATAAAAAAGGCTATCAAATCACTGTACATGCACAAGGTGATAAAGCCATTGAAATGTATTTAAATTGTGTTGAAAAGGCGTTAGAGGAATCACCGAGAAAAAACCATCGACATCGGATTGAGCATGCGGGAATTTCATCGCCCGATTTACAAGAAAGAATGAAAAAACTTGAGATTATACCGATTCCAAATCCTCCATTTCCATATGAATTCGGAGAGATATATGTTAAGCACTATGGTGATCGCGTTCAACATATGTACGCTGCTCGTGATTTTATTGATTGTGGAATCATAGCAGCAGGTGGATCAGACGCTCCAGTTACAGACTATAATCCTTTATTAGGAATTCATGTTGCTGTTAATAGAAAAAGTCAGTCAGGTATGGAGATTGGTTCGGGTCAATCCATAAGCGTTATGGAGGCTATTAAACTATACACCTGGAATGGTGCTTATGCGAGTTTTGAAGAAGAGATAAAAGGAAGCATAGAGATCGGGAAATTGGCTGATCTTGTTATCCTAAATGACAGCATATTAAATGCCAGCCTAAATCAGATTAAAGATTTAAAAGTAGAAACAACTATGATTGATGGAGAAATCATTTATTATCAGGGGAGATTAGTGGAAACAACACCAGAAATTCAGTATAAATGATGAAATGAGAAAGAAGCAACAGTTGATCTGTTGCTTCTTTTTCTTAACTTATTTTGAGTTTTCAGTTATCCAATTTTCAATATAAGGATGAATTTCTTTGATTGCTTTGCGTCCAGTGACAACTGATATGTGACCCGTTTCAACGCTATGAAGTGTCTTATTCTTGCTTGATACTTTGTCATTTAACGGAGCAACTTGATCTGGTAGCGCAATGTTGTCGCGCGTAGCAGAAATGTTGAGAAGATTTGCCTTAATATTGGCTAACTTCACTTTTTCTCCGCGAATTTCTAATTCATCATTTATGAGTTTATTGTCTTGATAGAAGTCTCGAATCCACTGTCTATAAGCCTCACCTGGGAAAGGAACGCCATCATTCAACCATTTTTGCATGAGTTTCCAGTTTAAAACAAAGTTCTCGTCTTCTACACGATCCACTATAGAAACATAAGGACCATACGTAGTTGAAATAGGACTTAGTAATTTATTTCCAAAATCAATCATCTCAAATGGAATATTGCCTAGCGTATCCACCAATTTATCGAGTTGGAAGTATCGTTTATCCAACCAATTTGTAAAGAGTCCAGCATCCGTAAAGTCAATTGGACTAGTCAATAACAAGAGATTACGGATGGGAAGATGTGGATTCAGAGCAGTAAAAATAGCTGACATTGTTCCACCAATGCAGTAGCCAAGCAGCGTTATTTCTTTTGCTTCTGACTTTCTTAGCACTTTTTTGATAGCCCGTGGAATATAGTCTACGATATAATCATCAAGTTTCATATGACGATCTTCATAGCCCGGTACTCCCCAGTCTAAAAGATAGACATCGTGACCCTTATTCGTT
>DATMJF010000452.1:0-2568 GCA_035554455.1 Rummeliibacillus sp. | reverse complement strand
ATTAATATGACAGAAGACGTTTTTATGCCATTTTTTGAAGCGGCTGAAATGACACGCATGACTGTGCATAAAACAGACCGTGTTTGGCGCTTTTCATTGAAATTACAAAATATATTACCTTTTCGAGTATATCAAGATTTTCAAATGCGTTTAGACGCAGCGTTCTCTCAGATTGCGAATGCATTCGTTGATATAGAAACAGAAAATCATCAATTATCACAACAAATAATTTCAGATTACTGGCTAAAAATTGTCGAAGAAATTGATGAAATGTCACCGCCATTAAGAGAAGAGTTAGCAAAACAATTCCCTGAATGGAATGGACAAAAGCTAATGCTCAATTGTCAACAAGAATTCCAATTGATGACATTAAAAAGTAAATATGCAGAGGTCATTTCAAGGGCATATATGCATTACGGTTTCCCATATATGGCGATCGATTTTCAATTAAAAGAAACAACGGAAGATTTAGCGGAACAACAACAGGCGTTTCTTGAACAGCGTCGTAAAGAGGAAGCTGCTTTTGCACAAAAAGCCGTAATGGATATGCAAAAACGTGAAAAGGAAAAACAAGAGCGTCCTGATTTGGCTGAAGTTGCCGACAGACCTTTCCAATTGGGGATTCCAATAAAACCAGATGAACCTATGATGGAAATTCATCAAATCCAAGATGAAGAACGACGTATAGTAGTTGAAGGCTTTGTTTTTGATGTGGAAGTAAAAGAATTACGAAGCGGCCGTTCATTGTTAACGGTAAAATTAACCGATTACACAGATTCTATTTTGGTCAAAATGTTCTCTCGTGATAAAGAGGATGCAGCTCTTATGCAAATGGCGAAAAAAGGAATGTGGTTAAAGGTACGTGGTTCTGTTCAAAATGATACGTTTGTTCGTGATTTAATCGTAATGGCTCAAGACATGATGGAGATTAAACCATTATTACGAGTTGATAAAGCACCAGAAGACGAAAAACGTGTTGAATTGCATTTGCATACACCTATGAGCCAAATGGATGCTGTGTCTTCAGTAGATTCACTTGTAAGCCAAGCGGCAAAATGGGGTCATCCTGCAATTGCGATTACCGATCATGCAATCGCACAATCATTCCCTGATGCTTATAATGCAGGTAAAAAATATGGGATTAAAATTATTTATGGTATTGAAGCAAACTTAGTGAATGATGGTGTGCCAATCGCATACGATGACCAACATCGTTTACTTGAAGATGATACATTCGTTGTATTTGACGTGGAAACAACAGGGTTGTCCGCAGCATATGATACGATTATTGAACTTGCGGCAGTTAAGATTAAGAATGGCGATGTAATCGATACATTCGAAAGTTTTGCCAACCCACATCATCCGCTGTCTGCAACAACGATTGAATTAACAAGTATTACCGATGATATGGTTAGAGATGCACCAGAAGTGGTCGATATGATTACAAAATTCCATGACTTTATCGGAGATGCAATTGTTGTAGCACATAACGCAACATTCGATGTTGGTTTCCTTTATGAAGCATATAAAAAAGCAGGAATTGATGATTTCCATCACCCTGTAATTGATACTTTAGAGCTTGCACGTTTCTTACATCCAGAAATGAAAAACCACCGTTTAAATACATTGTGTAAAAAGTTCGGTATTGATTTAACACAACATCACCGTGCCATTTATGATACAGAAGCAACAGGCTTTCTACTGTTACATTTACTAAAAGAAGCCGACGAACAAGATATCAAATATCATGATGACTTCAACAAACATATAGGTGGAGGAGATGCTTATAAAAGAGCGCGTCCTACACACTGTACGATTTTAGCTGTTGATAATGATGGACTAAAAAATCTGTTTAAACTTGTGAGCGAATCACATGTTAAAACATTCTATCGAGTGCCACGAATTAAACGTTCATCATTACAAAAATATCGCCAAGGACTTCTAGTAGGTACTGCTTGCGATAAAGGTGAATTTTTTACAGCAGTAATGCAAAAATCGATGGATGAAGCGATGGAAGTAGCGAAATTCTATGATTATTTAGAAGTACATCCCAAAGCCGTTTATGCACCATTAATTGAAGCTGAATTAATTCGCGATGAATGGAACCTAGAAGATATAATTCGTAAAGTTGTGAAAATCGGAAAAAAATTAGATAAACCTGTTGTAGCAACTGGGAATGTGCATTATTTAAGTGAAAATGATGCGATTTTCCGTAAAATCCTATTACGTTCTCAAGGTGGCGCAAATCCTTTAAATCGTTATGAATTGCCAAAAGTCCATTTAAGAACAACAGATGAAATGTTGCAAGATTTTGCGTTTTTAGGGGAAGATATAGCGAAAGAGATTGTTGTGACGAACTCACAAAAAATAGCAGATACGATCGGGGATGTTGTACCAGTAAAAGATAAATTGTACACGCCTCGTATTCAAGGTGCGGAAGATACAGTTCGTGAAATGAGTTATAATATGGCGCATAAAATTTATGGACCAAACCTTCCCGAAATAGTAGAGGCGCGTCTTGAAAAAGAATTGGGCTCTATTATTGGCCATGGATTCTCTGTTATTTAC
>DATMJF010000451.1:0-2399 GCA_035554455.1 Rummeliibacillus sp. | reverse complement strand
GTTTAATAACAACATTTTCAAATAAAACAAAAACCTTCCAAATTTGATTCGGAGGGTTATTTGAGTTGCACATTTTTAGTATAGCATGAAGTGATTTTCAATTTAAAATGTTTTTCTTGACAATCTATTAGCTGGTTTAATGGAATAACTTAGAAATCCATAAACGGTCTGAAACATTTAGTAAATTTACAACGTTTAAAGCAACTTTCTCAAAGTCTTCCTCGATCTTCGCATTCTCGAAATCAAACCATATTCCGCCTTCATCTTCGGATTTTGCCCCCAACCTAAAAGGAGGTTAACAACTTGAACTATTGCGAATTGGCTACGCCACATACGAATAAGGATTATATTTTAGGTGTACAAGTTTTAAATGTATTTTCTAAGAGGTCCCTTAACTCACTAAATACAGAGGACTTCTTTTTACTATCGTCACTAAAAAGTAAATTTAAGAATAACTCTATTAATGAAGTAAATTTCAAAAGAGGTTTCTTTCATGCATCTAGCAAAAATAAGTTTAGTGCCTATGCAACACTTTCCCTTTACGATTCTTTAATGCATTTATTTTCTAAAAACATCTAAAGTATTCTACCTAAAATAGTGCAAATGAAGAAATCGTTTCAATCAATTACTTCTATAAGACATATGCAATCATTCTGAAGGCTAGAAAGAAGAAAATCATAAAGTATTTAGAAACGTACAATCAGGAGGCCATTGAACAATTCAAGAAAGATAAGCATATGTTCATTGAGGAGAATAAATCTGAGTATAAAGACAATCGAGATGAGTATGTGCATAAGAAAGCAAAGGAACGAGAGGACAAGTTTTTAGGACATATTGCAAATGGCTAGTGTTACTACATTCAGAACATTTCATTTTGATTCTTTCTTGTTCACGTTTTTCCATTTTGTTTCCTCCTTGCTTTTATGTAAAAAGTTCAGCCCTGTTTGTTATTTAGGAGGGAAAACCCCTCCATTTTTAATCATTTTTAATCTGCATATTCCAATTCATATTCATATAACGAGCAATTAATAGCTTCACCATTTTCCAATTCAAGATCGTATAAAGGCGATTCTAAATTTCCATCATAGCCCTTATGTTCCTGTTTATTAGTAGCAATATGAGTTACTACCAATACTTTGTTACGGAATGAATCATAATTTTCATTATCATTATCCCTTGATACCATTACTCTTTCACCAATAGTAAACATAACAGTTCTCCTTTAAAATAATTTTTGTTGTTACAAATCTTTAGAAGGGAATAACCCTCCTTTTTATCTTTTACCAATCCATTTTCCGTATTCATCATATTAACATGTTATTTAACAATCTGGCCCGATAACGAAAAGACACGCCTATTCACATGGGTGCCTCGATTTCAATTAAAGTTTCAATTTAAATACTTTCAAAATATTTGCTATAAAAATCGTGTCTCAATTTTCCACTTAGCTGAGCATATATCTTTGTAGTCTCACTCTTCTCATGACCAAGTAAACTTTAATTCACTTCAATTGGCGCACCATTATTAATCATATGTGTAGCAAAGCTGTGTCTTAATTGATGGGGATGTATACTCTTTTTTATCCCAGCTCTGCTTGATATTCGTTTGATAATATATCTCAGATTATCAATACTCATACGTTTTTTGGGCCTTCTGTCCGTAATAAACAAGCAAGGCTCTTCATCATCTCGTTCATCTAAATACCTTTTTAACCATATAGAGCAACGAGTATTAAAGTAAACTTCCCTTTCTTTATCACCTTTTCCATGTACAATGACTGAATTCGTACGAAAATCAATATCATCTCGATTTAATTTTACAACTTCCCCAATACGGCAGCCGGTCGAATACATAAATTCAAACAGCGCATTCTCCATCGTTGTTTGACAAGCTTCTCTTAGATGTTCTATCTCTAATTCCGAAAGAAACTTTGGAATTCTTTTACCCAATTTTGGCTCTTTCAATTTAGTAGCAGGATTCTTCGGAATATAACCCTCTCCATGTGTCCATTTGAATAGTGATTTAATGCAACGAATCCTGTGTCCTAAACTAGATGGCTTTAAGTGATCTCCTGACTTTATTAGATATTCTTTTAATTTCTCTGTACTAAATTCACTCATATCAATATCACCAAAAAATCGTAATAAAAGATTATATTGAAAACAATAAGTTTTTAATGTAAGTGATGAATATCCCTCAATTTTTTTATCTTGTTGATATTTTTTCCACGCTTCGGATAATAACATAATTCTTTCACTCTCCTATAAATCTATTAATCTAGATTCTATTATGTTCATGAAGAGTCTTTTTCATACGAGGATTTTCAAAATCTTAAACAATAACAAAATAGCCGATCCATGGGAACCCTCCAAATACAAGAAAAAGGACACTTTCCTTAC
>DATMJF010000450.1:0-7730 GCA_035554455.1 Rummeliibacillus sp. | reverse complement strand
TGCGTCCGACATCTAAATTTGCCATTGCAATTTTAAAGCCGTCCCCTTCTGCACCGAGTAAATTGTGAGCTGGGACCTTCATTTGATCGAATGTAAGCTGTACCGTTCTCGAGCCATGTAGTCCCATTTTCTTTTCATCTTTGCCAACGATTAAACCTGGAGTATCCTTTTCAACGATAAATGCTGAGATTCCTCTTGCACCTATTGACGGATTAGTAGAGGCAAAGACGATATACACATCCGCCTCTCCACCATTAGTAATAAAAACTTTAGAACCATTCAGTTCGTAATCATCTCCAGCTTTTACTGCTCTCGTTTTCAAAGACCCTGCATCAGATCCTGATGATGGTTCTGTTAAGCAAAATGCACCTAAGTATTCTCCAGAGGCAAGTTTTGGAACATAACGCTTTTTTTGTTCCTCATTGCCAAAATAGAGAATAGGATTTGTTCCGACCGATGTATGCACAGACAAAATCACCCCGATGACTGCACTTACCTTTGATAATTCGTTAATGGCGATAATATAGGATGTGAAATCCATTTCTGAACCGCCATATTTTGCTGGTGCTGTTATGCCCATAAGTCCTAGCTCTCCCATTTTGGCTAGAATATCACGTGGAAAACCCCCATTTTCCATATAACTGACTTGCGGTGCAATAACATCCTTTGCAAAATCCCGAACCATATTGCGCATCATCAATTGTTCTTCCGTGAACTGTAAATTCATGATGAATCTCCCCTTTATCCCGCTTTAACGGGCATTAAGATCCCACTTCTTGAGTGAAGGTTCACTTTATTGCTAATTCAACTTTCGATTTTATTCGTAAGTATAGAACCCACGTCCAGTTTTCTTCCCTAGCCAGCCAGCCTTGACGTATTTTCGTAATAACGGGCAAGGACGATACTTACTATCACCAAATCCTTCATACAATGTTTCCATAATATAAAGACATGTATCAAGGCCGATGAAATCCGCTAAAGTTAATGGTCCCATTGGATGGTTCATGCCAAGTTTCATGACTTCATCAATTGCTTCTTTCGTTGCCACACCTTCATAAAGTGTATAAATTGCTTCGTTGATCATTGGCATTAATACGCGATTTGCAACAAATCCAGGGAAATCATTTACTTCCACTGGTACTTTTTCGAGTTTTTCCGTAAGTTCTTCAATCATGTTGTACACTTCATCTGACGTAGCGAGACCTCGAATGATCTCTATCAGTTTCATGACTGGTACTGGATTCATGAAATGCATACCAATTACTTGTTCTGGACGTTTTGTCACTGCTGCAATTTCCGTTATTGGTAGTGACGAAGTGTTGGAAGCTAAAATTGTATGCTTTGGTGCAACTTCATCTAGTTGTTTAAAAATAGATTGCTTGATCTCCATATTTTCAACAGCTGCTTCTATTACTAAATCAACATCGTTTGCATCATTAATAGATAAAGATTTTGTGAATCTTTGCAAAATAGCATCTTTTTCATCTTCTGTCATACGGCCTTTTACAACATTTCTAGAAAGGTTTTGGGAGATTGTTTGAATACCTCTTGCAAAAGATTCTTCACTAATGTCATTAAGTTTGACGTCTAATCCTGCTTGAGCACAAACTTGGGCGATCCCCGAACCCATTTGTCCTGCACCTATTACCATTACTTTTTGAATTGTCATTTCTCCACTCCCTTTTGTGTTGGGACTTCAATCATGATGGCATCCCCTTGACCACCACCTGAACAAATAGCTGCAATTCCTAGTCCCCCACCACGACGTTTTAACTCATATGCTAGAGTTAAAATTATTCTTGCTCCTGATGCTCCTATTGGATGCCCTAATGCTACAGCTCCCCCATTGACGTTGACCTTTTCAGCGTCAAGTTCAGCAATTTTACTACTTGCAAGTGCTACTGCTGCAAAGGCTTCATTGATTTCAAACAAATCAATATCCTCTAATTTCTTTCCTGTCTTATCTAAAATTTTGTTGATTACGAGACCTGGTGTTTGTGGAAAATCATTCGGTTCTACACCAACTTCAGCATGACCAACAATGTAGGCAAGTGGTGACAACTGATGTTCTTCCGCATATTCCTCACTTGTGACAACAACTGCACATGCACCATCATTCACCCCAGGAGCATTACCAGCTGTAATCGTACCATCCTTGCTAAAAGCTGATTTCAATTTCGTAAGAATTTCTAGTGATGTTTCTTTACGCGGTGCTTCATCAGTATCAACTAGAATGTCATCACCTTTTCTTTGAGGAATTGACACTGCTACAATTTCTTCAGCGAATTTCCCCTCTTCAATTGCAAATGTTGCTCTTTGGTGACTTCGTAATGCCCATTCATCTTGCGTTTCTCTAGTAAGTTCGAATTTCTCTGCTGTCTCGTCTCCATATGTGCCCATATGTACTTGCTGTGGATGAAATGCACATGAAAGACCGTCATACACCATACCATCAACTAGTGTTGCGTCTCCCATTCGCAAACCAAATCGACCCTTTGGTAAATAGTACGGTGCATTAGACATTGACTCCATCCCACCAGCCACAATTACTCTTTCCTCACCAAGTCTGATTAGTTGGTCTGCCAGAGTTACACTTCGCAAACCTGAAGCACAGACTTTGTTGATGGTTTCTGTTTTTACAGAGTATGGAATTCCTGCTTTTGAAGCTGCTTGACGTGAAGGAATTTGCCCCTGCCCTGCTTGTAAAACTGTTCCCATAATGACTTCATCTACTTGCTCTGCTCCAATATTGGAACGTTTTAATGCTTCTTTTATTGCTACACCACCTAAGTCACTGGCAGTTAAAGTACTAAGTTTGCCACCAAGTTTTCCGAAGGCTGTTCGTGCTCCATCAATAATTACCGCTTTTTGCAAGTTTGACACCCCTTTTATATTGTCATTGGATACGCTTACACAGATTGAATAAAGAAAACGAGTGCTCGAAATTCCATATTGACTGAACGCTCGCTCAATAAAATTTTAGAAAAAAAGAGAGGGCACTTGCTCTCTCTTTTTCACTTGTAAATATTGTATAAAATTTTTAACTTTTATGCAATATGTTATTTTTTTCTGCTTATTACACCGTTTCTTCTAAAGGCTCTGTTGGAACTTGAACTTCACCACATACTGATTTTTCTAGTAACTCAGCAATATCGTATGTGCCTACTTGTTCTTCCACCTCTTTTGCCTTTGTGCCATCTGATAGCATCGTTAAGCAATAAGGACAGCCGGAAGAAATAATTGTTGGATTTACTGCTAATGCTTGTTCTGTACGCGCTACATTAATTCGGTTACCTACATGTTCTTCCATCCACATTAGGCCACCACCTGCACCACAGCACATAGCCGTTTCACGATTACGTTCCATTTCCACTAGTTTGACACCAGGAATCGAATTTAAAATTTCACGTGGTGCATCATACACATCATTGTATCGACCTAAGTAACAAGAATCATGGAATGTAATGGTTTCATTCACTTCATACTGCGGTTTTAGTCGACCTTGTTGAACAAGTTCAAATAACAACTCTGTATGGTGATACACTTCTCCGCTCCATCCAAAGTCACTATATTCGTTTTTGAAAATATTGTATGCATGTGGATCGATCGTTACGATTTTCGTAATGCCTGCTTTTTCAAATTCTTTAATATTCGCTTCAGCAAGTTCTTGGAATAAAAACTCATTTCCTAAACGGCGTGGTGTATCACCAGAATTCTTTTCTTTATTTCCTAGAATTGCAAATTTTACGCCTGCTTCGTTCATCAAATGAGCAAATGCTAAGGCAATTTTTTGTGAACGGTTATCGAAAGAACCCATAGAGCCTACCCAGAATAGGTACTCGATTTCTTCACCTGCTTTTGTAGCTTCTTTTACTGTTGGAATATGCACATCCGGACGAGCATCTCTCCAGTTTTCTTTTTCTTTTCGGTTGATTCCCCAAGGATTTCCTTGGCGCTCGATATTCGTCATTGCACGCTGAGCATCAGGATTTACGCGTCCTTCTGTCATTGTTAAATAACGACGAAGATCAATAATTTTATCCACATGTTCGTTCATTACTGGACATTGATCCTCACAGTTACGGCAAGTTGTACAAGCCCAAATTTCTTCTTCTGTGATAACATCGCCAATGAGTGAAGGGCTGTAGACATCCTCGATTAAAGCACCTTCTGCACCTGCAGCGATTGCAAGCTGATTACCTTGTGTGTTTTTAAACATCATTTTTGGTACCCATGGTTGTTGATGTGTTTGAACGGCACCTGTAAATGTTAAATGGTCACGTAGTTTTGTAATCAAATCCATTGGTGAAAGCATTTTGCCTGTTCCACTTGCAGGACACATATTTGTACAGCGACCGCATTCTACACAGGCATAAAGATCAATCAACTGAAGCTGTGTGAAATCCTCTATTTTACCAACCCCAAAGGATGGCATTTCTTCTTCGTTTGAACTTTCATCTTCATTTTCTAATGCTTCAAAATCAATCGGCGTTAATTTTCCAACTGGTGTTAAACGATTAAAGTAAACGTTTACAGGACCTGCGATTAAATGTGCGTGTTTAGATTGTGGTACATACACTAAGAATGTTAAAAGAATTAGCAGATGAATCCACCACATGATAAAGAACACAACTGTCGCAGCAACTGGTGGAAAGAATCCTAATACTGTGCCGATTAAAGAAGCAACTGGCTCTGACCAAGTTGCTGCCTCTCCATGCCAAATCATTCCCATACCATTACCTACAAGTACAGAAACCATTAAACCACCGATAAAAATCAATACAAGCCCAGATTTTAATCCACGTTTTAGTCGAACAAGCTTTTCAATATAACGACGGTAAAAAGCCCATACAACTGCAACCAAAATAACAAGTGACACTATTTCTTGGAAGAATGTAAAATACGGATAAACAGGCCCAAGTGGTAAATGTGACCCTGGTTTTAAACCTTTCCAGATAAAATCAATGGCACCAAATTGTACTAATATGAATCCATAGAAGAACATGACATGGATAGCACCACTCTTTTTATCCTTCAATAATTTCTTTTGTCCAAAAACATACACCCAAATTTTCTGTAATCTAGCTTTGACATCGTTATCAAATTCAACTTTTTTCCCCATTTTGATGAATTGATAGCGTGTCTTTACTAAGTACGTGAATAGCCCTAATCCATATGCGACTACAGCTAAAAATAAAATCCAGTTAATAATTAATAGTGGATTCATTTCCCTTCCCCCCTAAGTTGCTTCTTGTCTTTCAACGCCATCTACCAAATAGGTAGATTTTAGAAATATATTGTTTTAAACATTGTAAAATATGAATGAGCATTCAGTCAACAACATTCCAATTCACCCTTCAATAATTTCTCTAAAAATATCATTATTTCTCTCTTAATTAATAATGTTGAAGTTAATTCAATATTCTATCATATACAGATACAAATATACTATGTTATTTTTCACAATAAAATTATTAAAAAACATCAAAAAGTCTATTATAAATAGATTTTTTGATGTTTTGATTATGCATGTACAACAATCGGTTGCAATAATTCCCCCAAAAGTTGTTGTGCTTGATGTATTTTCCCCTCATAAATACCAACTAAAACGACTGTTGAAGGCCCTGCAGATTCATGGACATCCCATGCACATTCAAATGATATTGCACCAAACAGGTTGTGAACTTCTTTTGAAATCCCTTTAGATCCTACCGGCCAAATACGTCCGATTATATCTTGCTGGATCGCTTTATAAATGCATTTCATATCAGCGATTTTTTCTGGTTCAGCCACTAATTTATCCCCAACTAATGGTTTTCCATATGTAAACCATTTTAGACATTGTACAGGCGGAAAGTCTTTGTCAGGGTAGCCGATCATCGTAATAGCTACCCCTGATTGTAAAGTTTCCATATTGGATTCTGTACTACCTGTAATTCTAGGTAACCCTATACCAATTTCGTGAAATAATCTACTGATACCAGTTATATAACGAGCCCAAGCACCTTCATCACTGAAGTTGTGCAAAATGATTGCTTCAGGTACAGCGCCCTCTGCCCATTGTTCGAGCAATGTCACACGAGCAGAAAAATAGCTTGTAACATCATCTGGAACGTGTACAACATCTAACTTCTTCTGTCCAATAGCTCCAGAATTGTCGGTAGTTACTATAAAGCCATTCGACAATTGTAATGCATTTCTCATCTATGAATGAGCCTCTTTTCTTGCAAAAGCTTTTGATAAAAATGGCATACATATACCCGCTATAACTACATTTATTAATGTTGTGATGAAAATTTCAGGAGTTACAGCATAGAACATCTTCGGAGAAATCAACCAATAAAATGGTAGCGGTGATAAAATACCATTAGCGATAATAACAAATACCCACTTTAAAATCGAGTGATTCTTTTGATGTAGTTTTGCAAAACCCCATACAACAAGAAACATTTCAAAAGCGATTAAAATGTGAAATGGCCCATATTGAAAGCCACCAATACCAGCTGAAACAATATGTCCAAATGCCGCAGCAACCCCTGCTACTGGTGCGGGTAAAATGATAGCTCCTAAAAATGCTGGAGCAGAATCAAGAGCTGCTGAACTGATTCCTACAGGAACTTTGAACATAGCTCCTACTGCACATAATGCTGATACCATTGCTGTTAACGTAATAATTCTTATTTTCATCATTATTTAGTCCTTTGTTTTGTCTTTTCGTCCGCCATTTCTAAACACCTTGGCGCCTCGGATATATTCAATATCCGCAACATTTAAGCGTGAATTTGCCACACGTGCAGCCGCAAATAAATAGTCAGATAAACGATTTAAATAACGTTGCACTACTGTAGGGACATCTCCCTCTTTTGCATTTTTCAATAATGTCACAGTTTGACGTTCTGCACGTCTTGCGATTGTACGAGCAATATGCAAAGTAGCTGCTGCAGGCGATCCACCAGGTAAGATGAATTTTTCTAGTAAAGGGGGTTCATCCATTAAGACATCAATTCGTTTTTCCATCTCTTCAATTGGTTCGTCTGTCATTTTATAATGACGTTCCTTCATCACATTTGCCAAATCGCCACCACAATCGAATAATTCATTTTGAATATTTTCTAGGTCTTGCAATATATCTTGGAATTTCCCCTGATCTAGCTCTGTCATTGCCTTACCGATAAATGAATTCAATTCATCAATTGTGCCGTATGCCTCAACTCGTAAATCGTCTTTATCTACTCTTCCACCGATAATACTTGTTTTCCCTTTGTCGCCTGTACGTGTGTATAAATTCATCTCTCATCCTTCTTTCCATTTTATTTTGGATTTTTTTAACAATATTGTTGATATTTCATCACAGAGCCTCTATTTTATTTTTTCAGCTAAGCCGTACCAAATTCTTGTTACATGTTCACTTACTGCAAATAATTGTTGATATAAACGTCCACAGGTATCTCTAAGTTGTCGGTCTTGTTGATCAATTGGTACGATGCCTCTCCCCATTTCAGTTGCAATAATGATGACTCGATACTTCTTATCTAATGATTGTAGCTGTTCCGTAATCTGGGTAGCTAACTTTCTTTCATCTTGCTCAAGTAGTGGTTTGATTACACGTTCAAGTCCTGAAACAACAATTGTTTCACTTGTGGGATTTTGTGGTAATTGCCCTATATACCATTCTACATCAAATAGATCTTGCTCTTTTAACCAATTTCTCACATATTCATGTTTGCCGT
>DATMJF010000449.1:0-3733 GCA_035554455.1 Rummeliibacillus sp. | reverse complement strand
TCCAATAGCTCATTATCCAAATTTAATACAATGTATTGATATACTAGGTATACATGAAAAACATCATTTTTTATTATGCAAAAAATATTATAACTTACAATGATATTGACCTATAATCGGGCGCTATCCTCGAAAAGGATAATCGCTCATTTTTTCATTTAGAGGCCAAACTGTTTAATAACAATTTTAAAGTAAAGTGGATATTGTGAAGTTTTACCGGTATATCTCCATAAATTCACAACTTAATTACATTTGTTATATAATGGTTAAAGATGGATTTGAAAAGAGGGTGTTAAATGACTAATTTTTTCTTAATACTCATGGGCTTCTTTATCGTTATTGCAAATATTATTGGATTTATATCCTACAAAAAAAAGAAAAATCTATATTTCGCTGCATTTACAATATTACTATTGGCAGTTTTATTTGGTGCAATTGGTGGTGCACTAGCAATATTTATTATTCGTGATCCTTTTGCAATGTTTTATGGCATGCAACTGGGACAGTATTTAATAGCAAATAGTGTAATCGTTTTTATTATTGCAATTTTGGCAACTGTAATAAAAAAAATAACAACGGAAAGGTTTAATTCATGATCATATTCAACTAACGGGCGCTATCCTTGAAAACAATGATAAGCGCTCATTTTTCATTTTAGGGCCAGATTGTTGAACAAGACGTTTAAAGTAAATTGGTAAGGGTGAAGAGATTGTTAAGATTTTCACTTAAATTGGCAGGTTAGTTTAATAAGAAGGATAGCTTCATACTTTATAGAATACATATAATATGTACGATCTTAGGAGGTAAATAAATGATTTTTGAAATAACCAATCAAGTTCGTGTAACTGATTTTAAAGAAGGACATAAGTGGTATGAAGTACTACTAAGCAAAAAAGCTGACTTCATACCACACGACGGATTCGCTGAATGGGAAATAATTCCTGGTTACTGGTTGCAAGTTGCTGAAGGAACACCATCAGAAGAAAGTGGCCCTTTACGTTTAGGGGTAACTGATATAATAGCTGAAAGAGATAGACTAGTTAAAGAGTTGGGAATTCACGAATTTGAGATATACTCCCGTGAAGAAGTTTCTGCAAAATGGGGAACTTTCACTGACCCTTGGGGGAATCGACTTGGACTGTTTGAGTATTTGGATAAGAAAGAAGAAAATGACCGTATTAAAACAATTTTAGGAGTTTAAATATTTTTTGCTTGCTGTAGTAACAGGTTCACTTATATTTAGGATGAAACCATCTTCAAATTAAATTGAAACGAGGTAGCATAACTATGTTTATACCTAAACATTTTGAGATCAAAAATAAAGATATTATTTATGACTTTATTGAAAGGTTCAGCTTCGCGACTTTATTTTCTCAGCATAACGGAGAACCCTACGCTACTCATCTTCCACTGTTATTAAATAAAGATGAAAGTGCTTTATATGGTCATTTTGCACGAACGAACGGACAATGGAAGGATGCAGAAGACCAACAAGTTCTTGTGGTTTTTCAAGGTCCACACTGTTATATTTCACCTTCTTGGTACGAAACAACTAAAGCGGTACCTACTTGGAATTATGTAGCTATACATTTATATGGAAAGATAGAGATACTCGAAGATGACAAAGTGATATTTGATTCTTTAAATGACTTAGTAAATAAATATGAAAGCCCTGGTAGTCCATACAATTTGGGCGCAGTTGAACCTAGTTTTATTGAGGGAATGAATAAGGGGATTGTAGCATTCAAAATTATAATTACAAAAATTGAAGCAAAAGCTAAATTAAGCCAGAATCACCCTGTGGAAAGACAGAAGTTAATTATCGAACAATTAGAAAAGACTTCTAATCAAGAAAATATACAAGTAGCATCCCTTATGAGGGGGAATCTTCAAAATTAAAGATTTTCAAATTTGTCTTTTTGAGCTAACAGGTGCTTAAATAGAAGAGCTTAAGCTAAGAGGCTTTATTATCAAACTTTTTTATAAACGATTAGACCTAGTTATAAATTATAAACTTTATTTTAAAGCAACAAATACAACAAGTATATTCGAATATAAGATGAATGATTTCGTAATTTACTGGTGCCTCTAAGGCACTTCTTTTTAATTTTGTGTCCGTTACTTTAAAAAGGATTTTATAACCATAGCCTTCTACATATAAATCATCTTTTATCAGTATAGTAGTACCAAATACAAATATAGGATCACTATTCGTACTTGATTTTTGATGAACAGCAACAGTTTTATACTGTTCGTTCGGATAATTTGGGTAACCATGTCCCACTGTACCTCCTGTATAACCAGTTACTACACCTGCAACATGTTCATTGGCAGCAGTGACTTCAGCGTCAGTATGTTCAGAGGCGTGTGTTTTGGATGATAATGTGAAAATAAATACAAAGCAAGAAAGTATGGAGATAAACGCATTTTTTTTATGAATACACCCCCTTTTAGTTTTTATATTGTTCTCTTTCAAAATCATCTTCTAGCTCTCCTGTTACTGCGTTGAACATTAAATAGATCATATTTTTCTTGGCCTGATCCCAACCGATAACCTGCACAATTGGAACGTTTTTTTGCAGGTGTTTAGTGAAACCAAAATTATATCCCTTAGCAAAAGTGTCTCCTGGATATATTTTGGTGGTTTTTTGTGCCACTTTTAGTAATTCAGGTGTATCATACTTAAAATCTTCAACTTTAGAAATAAATTGACTTTTAGGCATAGCGTCCATTCCATTAGGCACATGCACTTTATCTAGTACCTTTCCGTCTCGGATAGTTACTAGATAATAGTCTGTTTTACCCGGTATACCAAATTCGATGTTCCAATGTTTTCTTCTGCCGTCCATTCCTGTTGGCGCTTTATCCTTGTCAACACTAGTTCCACTATATAACATTGCTTCTTTATTCCATTTAAGTGCTTCTTTATGGGCGATTTCAAGTGCTTCTTTTAATGTTAAGCCCATTTCTATGTCAGGGAAAAAAGCAACTTCGGATTCTATGTTCGAATCCATCGTAGTATCTTGGTCTGTATTTTGTTGACAACCAACTAAAAATACACAAATGAAAAGAAATAAAAATATTTTCTTCATTCATTCCTCCAACCCTAGAAAATCAAATTTAAATGTTATAAGAATAAATTCTGTAATAATTTAAAAATTCCTTTTATTTCAAAAATTTGCATTCCTTTTAAATTCTTCAAGGGCTGGAGAGGTAAAGTGACAAATTTAACATTGGCTTAATTGAAAAAATGTGTATTGAAAGGGGCTCCGGCTACTCTTTTTTCTTTGTCCAGAGGGAAAGATAAGCGGGAAGTGTCAACGGTAAAATGTCTGACTGGAGCAAAGCGGAAGGAATTTAAGGAGTTGATACGAGCTATTGATCTTCCACCCTCTTGGCTTTTAAAATAATACATAATAATTGATTATATTTTCCTATCATTCGATATGATATACCTAAGTGTATACGTAACATAATGAAAGGAACATACTTGGAAAATGAAATGATTATAAATATATTGGGTAAGCGGCTGAGCAAAGCGAGCGAGCATTAAGGAGTTGACACGTGCGAATGATTTACACGCTCTTGCTTCTTTCCCACTTTCGAGTGGATGAACCGAGGCATCAGTTTCCAACTGTATGGTTGGGTTTCGCTATTTTTTATACTCTTCCTACTTTAATTATACCATATTAAAAATGGTCAATATAAGACTGTTTATTCCCATTTACTACTG
>DATMJF010000448.1:0-4578 GCA_035554455.1 Rummeliibacillus sp. | reverse complement strand
CTGCCGATTCTTATCATTAAACAGTTAGCGGGATGAGAGGAAATCTCAGGATCATCCGTTGCGGTCACTTCCAATCCTCCAGCTTGCATCATTTTCTCCATTATTTTACGGTATTCCCACACATTAAGACCCGTTCTTTTTAGATCCCAATGCCAGTAATATTCTGTTGTGATCACGATGTAATCTTCCATCGCATCATCCATCATTGATACTTGCAGTAAACTTTTTCCTACTCCAGTTCCTCGGAATTCAGGTGCGACTTCTATAGCTCCTAATTCTATTAAGTTATCCATTTTCCCCTCTGACCAACGTTCAAGAGGATCTGGATAAAGAAAAGTCGCATAGGCAATAATTGTTTGATCTAAACGAGCAATAATCATTCGTCCCTCAGGTAGTTTCGAAATTTCTACGATTGCAACAAATTGTTGTTCGGGTATCCGGAAAGCCGTTAAACCGTCATGAAACTTGAGCTTTTGAAGATCTTCAGTAGCAATAGGACCTTCCACCACGATCGTTCCGAGAGAAGATTCTATTTTCTTTGAATAATATGTTCGAAGATGTTCCATTCACTCACCTCCTCATCTTTCTTTTTAAATTTATTATACATGAGTGAAGTAGAAAAAAACCTCCTAAATGAGAAAGTTGTGTGTATTTAAACATCTCTACCAAATTAATCGAATTTTCTTTAAATTTTTGTTATACAATAGATTAGAACTGTTATATAATAGATGGTAATAGTTGAAATAAGGGGGTATTGATATTGAGAATTGAACCGTTACTGGCAACAAAAGGTGAATATCAATTACATGACTATGATGAAGTGAAAGCAACATTTGATTGGAAGGAAACAGAACAAGCATTTAGTTGGTCTAGTACAGGTCTGATCAATATGGCTTATGAAGCAGTAGATCGCCACGCTGAATCTAAACTTAAAAACAAAGTTGCGCTTTACTTTGAAGATGGGACGAGAAAAGAATCTTATACTTTTCAGGATTTAAAGGAATGGACAAATAAGGCTGCAAATGTATTTCAACAAGCAGGTTTAGAAAAAGGGGACCGTCTTTTTGTCTTTATGCCTCGTTCGCCAGAATTATATTTTTCAATAATAGGTAGTATAAAAAAGGGAATTATTGTTGGTCCACTCTTTGAAGCCTTTATGGAGGGTGCTGTGTATGATCGTTTAAGTGATAGTGGTGCAAGCGCATTAGTGACAACACCATCCTTATTAAAACGAGTGCCGCTTGATCGTCTTCCTCTACTGAAGACGGTATTTCTTGTAGGTGAAAACATTGAAGAAACGGAACAAATCAAGGATCTTCAAAAACTTTTAATAGAGGCATCAGATGAAACGGATATTGAATGGGTTGACCGTGAAGATGGTATGGTACTACATTATACATCGGGTTCTACAGGAAAACCTAAAGGGGTATTGCATGTACACAATGCAATGCTTCAACAATATCAAACCGCGAAATGGGTGCTTGATTTAAGAAAAGAGGATATTTACTGGTGTACCGCAGATCCAGGTTGGGTTACTGGAACAGCGTATGGCATTTTTGGTCCATGGCTAGTAGGGACAACAGTTGTAGTTATAGGAGGGCGTTTCTCACCTCAATTATGGTATAAGGCTTTACAAGATTATCGAGTGACTGTTTGGTATAGTGCGCCTACTGCGTTTCGAATGTTAATGGGTGCTGGTGATGATATTCTTAAAGACTATGATTTATCTTCTTTACGTCACGTTTTATCTGTTGGTGAACCGCTAAATCCAGAAGTTGTTAAATGGGGATATCAAGTACTTCATCATCGTATTCACGATACATGGTGGATGACTGAAACAGGAGCCCAAATGATTTGTAATTACCCTTCAATGGAGATTAAACCGGGTTCAATGGGGAAACCAATCCCAGGTATTGAAGCAGCAATCGTAGACGACCAAGGAAATGAGCTACCACCATTCACAATGGGGAATTTAGCATTTAGAAAAGGATGGCCATCAATGATGCGTCAAATTTGGAATAACCCTAGTCGCTTTGAATCTTATTTTTTAGCAGGAGAATGGTATGTATCAGGTGATTCTGCTTATATGGATGATATTGGCTACTTTTGGTTTCAAGGACGTATTGATGATGTAATTATGACATCTGGAGAACGAGTTGGCCCGTTCGAAGTTGAAAGTAAGCTACTAGAACATCCGTTAATCCTTGAAGCAGGTGTAATTGGTAAACCAGATCCTGTACGTGGAGAAATTATAAAAGCGTTTATTGCGTTAAAAGAAGGTATTGAACCATCTGTTGAACTTGAAGAAGAAATTAAGCAATTTGTCAAAACGGGTTTAGCAGCACATGCAGCACCACGTGAGATTGAATTTAAAGATAAATTGCCTAAAACACGAAGCGGCAAAATAATGCGCCGCGTTCTAAAAGCTTGGGAGCTTGATCTACCTACAGGTGATTTATCTACAATGGAAGATTAATAGTATTTTAAGAGTCTAATGCTGGACTAGCTGGTGTTTGCGTGTAATGGGATAAAAAGGTTCAAATAAAGGGGTATATTTCTTATAAAAAGTAGACATGTTTATTGAGCAACATGTCTGAATAATAAAAAAGGCATCTCAAAGTTCAGGGGAGACTATTGAGATGCCTTTTTCGCTGTCTTTTTGCCTTTATGAATCAACATGAATCTTAGCGTAGCTCTAATATATATAAATTTCCACAAACAAAAAGAGTGAGATAGTAATCTCACTCTTTAATTTTTATTCCCCATTTGATCCAGTATCATTACCTTGGTCTCCATTATTGTTGGAGCCATCAGATCCTGAGTTGTCCGAGTTGTCCGAGTTACCCGAGTTACCCGAGTTACCCGAGTTATTTGAATTACCAGAGCCATTTGAGTTGTTATTAGAATTATTATTGTTTGTATTACCTGAATTTGAATTGCCAGCATTACTATTCGAATTACCAGAGCCATTTGAGTTGTTTGAGTTACCAGAGCCATTTGAGTTATTCGAATTGTTGTTGGTATTCGGTTTTCTTGTACTATTTTCTTTCTTTTTCTTTTCTTTTTCCTTCTTTTTTTCCTCTTCTGCTTTTGCTTTAGCACCAAATAGTTTTGAATAATCTCCACCAAATGGACTTAGCATACTTTGCTTAAAGGCATCAGTTAAACCACTACCAGAGAATGCTGTTTCGGCACCTGGAAGCATGACGTTTGCGTTAAACAAATCTGTTCGTGCATTTCCAGCACATGCTGATGTATATGCATGGCCTGTAATACCGCAGAATGTTCGGCTAACAACACCCGATGGCTGTTTAAAGGTTTTACCATTTGCTGTAGCTAACTTTGGATTCGTATCGTAAACTGCATTCATCAAACGAGCCCACATTAGGTTTATACGAGTACTTGGTTGACCATAAATACCATTACCTTGATACAAAGTTTTAGGTTGATCGTATCCCATCCAAACACCTAAAGAGATATCTGGATTGTATCCAACTAGCCATACATCATTATATTGTTGAGAAGTACCGGTTTTAGCAGCAAAATCAGCACGGAATTTTAAATTGCTATTAGCTGTTGTACCTGTACCTTGTTTTAAGACATCTCTAAGCATATCTGTTGTGATATATGCTGTTTGTTTACTATAAACTTGTTTTGCTTTTGACTTGTGTTTGTACACTATATTGCCTTTGTTATCAACAATTTTAGAAATCATATAGGCATCAACGAACTTACCTTCATTCGCAAATGTTGCGTATGCATTGGTATTTTCTTCAACAGTAACGCCAGTTTTTAATGCACCAATAGAAGTAGCGTAGTTGGTGTAGTCATCTGGAGTTAAGCTCGTAAAACCATTCTTAACTAGTAAGTTTGCTGGTCGACGATTGATGATTTGAGCATATAAACGAATAGCTGGCAAGTTTTGTGAATCCTTTAATGCTTCACGAGCTGAAATCAATCCTCTCTCATCTGTTTCAGTATAGTTAGATGGAGACCACCCAGGTATACTAAATTTCACGTCTGCTACGGGACTACCAGCGCCAATAACACCATATTCAATAGCTGGTGCATATACAAGTAAAGGTTTCATTGTAGAACCATTGGAACGTTCTGCATGAGTTGCATGATTCGTTGCTTCTAAATTATAATCACGACCACCAATGAAACTTAAAATTTTCCCTGTTTTGTTCTCAATTGCAATACTACCAACTTGGACAGGATCATTTACAGTGCTTACCTTTCCAGTCTCTGGATCGGTTACCTGTCTAGTAAAGGTTGTACCGTAATAAGGGAAATTATCTTTTACCTTTTGCATTGAGTCATACATTTTTTTATCTATTGTAGAGTAAATTTTATATCCTTTTGAACGTAATTCACGGTCTGCAAGAATCTCATATTTACCTTTTAGTTTAGTTTCATTGTCTAAACGATTGACATCAATACCATCTTTTTTTGCTAATATCTTTGCCATAATATCCTTTGCGCGACTTTCAATTTCGTATGTTACGTATGGATATTTTTCTTCAGGTCGAACTTCCGGTTTTCGGAAATCTTTTTTAATATTATATTTTAATGCTT
>DATMJF010000447.1:0-2227 GCA_035554455.1 Rummeliibacillus sp. | reverse complement strand
GACATCTTGCATATATAGTTTTCTCCGAAGATTTGCTTAAATCTGGAAAGATGGATTCATTTATTAATCCCTTTATACGATTTCTAAATACAAGATATCTAACTTGGGTGTATAGCACGAATGATTCTTTGAAAGAGGTCTTGTTAGTAACGCCTATTCTTAATAAAGCTGTATCATTATCTAAATTAGCAGATCCTTTAAATTCATATAGACAAGATTCTACGATTGAGCCTTTGAATGTTCGACAGTTAATACTTAAACTAGACGAGCCGAGTTATGAAGCGGCTATCCCCTCCGTGTCACTTCTTCATAATTGGGAAACGGAAAAAGAAAAGAATGTAACTACTACTGTAAATGGAGTGAGTGTAGTTTCTCCAAAGGGATTTAAAGGGAACATCTCAGGCGATAAAGCAAAAGGATTACCGTGGATGGATAAGAAAACCAAAAGAGCAGAATTGACAATTATGCTTGACTCTGAGGGAAAGCGTTATATTACCGGTAACGGAAAAGTGGATGCTGTAAAAGTTTCACCAATTGTTAAAAATAATTCGGTTTCCTTTGATGTAAATGTAAAATTGGAAGTAGAGTTGGGGGGATTCCAAGGAACCATAAAAGAAAAAAAAGTTAAAAAAGAAGTGGAAAAGGAAGTTAAAAAGGAAATTAGAGATACTTTTAAAGAAGGATTAAGTATTGATGCTGATGTCTACAATCTATCTGAATATCTATATCGCAAAGATGCAAAAGCGTGGAAGAAACTTCAAAAAAACGGGAAAGTTGAATTAAATGAGAATTCTATTCGTAATATTAAAGTAGATATTTTAGTGAATTCAGGAAGAAAGAATTTTAAAGAAACACTTAGAAGGTAAAGAATAACCTGATGAAATCTATTTGATAGAGTAAATAATGTCAAAAGACATTAAAAAGCAGTTCATCCTCTATTTTAGGGGGTGAGCTGCTTTTTGTTAATTTTCATCAATTGGTTGTTCTTCTTTGATAAGACGCCAAATATAATTTGCGATTTCTCGTGCTTCAGAAGCATGCGTTGTTTTTGTAAATGATTTACGGAAAGGTGTAAGAAGTGCTTCAATAATAAAAAATTTCGGTTCTGTCTGATGCAACTCTGTTAGTAAATAATTCGCATATTCAATTCCTGATTTTGGATCATCCTTTGATAATCCTTCGATAAAACCTTTTAGTTGTTTGATGATCATGTTTTTATTAATCACTATATGCTCAACACTATTTTTTATATAGTGAATTGTTTCAACACCTATTAATACTTCTTTCGTTTCTAACATGCGTGGGATAATGGCATCAATATTTCTAAGCGCCATTCTGACAACAGCTTCAGGGTCCACACAACGATCTTCAGCAACTAGTAATGTTCGAATGGTGTGTTGAATCATTGCGATTACTTGAACCGCACATTCGTAACTCATAATACTGATTTCTTTACCGTAGACTTCAACTAATCGAGTAGAGAGCCAATCAAGTTCTTGTAAATGATGCATCATTACCACTTTTTTAACACCTATATCTCTTGAATGGTAAATAGACTCAAAAATTTGCAAAAGGTTTTGTTCACGATTAATATGCATGAGCACTGCGATTTGCTTCGCAAAGATATTAACATCTTTAGGATCTTGCCCGAAAATAAGTTCATGTCTACGGTTACTGGCATCTTCACGACTTTCTTGCAAAATAGCTATTAAACATTCGTTTTTAGATGTGAAGTAATTATAGAATGTGCCTTTAGAGATTTGTGCTTCATGGATTATATCCATAATAGATGTTTCATTAAAGCCTTTTTCAATGAATAAACTACGTGCAACTTCAAGTACTTTTCTTTTACGTGTATTCATAAGTTCACCTTTTTATAATATTTATACTACCATTCTAAAGTAATAACGCTTACATATCAATGTTTTGGTGCAGCTAATATTTTTAGGTTGAAAAAAATAGACCGACAGTATAAAATAAAAAACAGTCACAAAAACAAGAATTTAGATAGAAAGAGTGAGGGGAAAATATGAGTAATGACTCTATACAGAAAAAACCACCTTATGGCATGATCGCAATTTTGTTCATAGGTGCTTTTGTTGCTTTTTTAAATAATACGTTGATGAACGTTGCTTTACCTACAATTATGAAGGATTTTGATGTCACGTATTCTCAAGTACAATGGATAACAACAGGCTATATGCTTGTAAGTGGTGTGTTAATTCCT
>DATMJF010000446.1:0-2321 GCA_035554455.1 Rummeliibacillus sp. | reverse complement strand
TAGGGAAAATCTCTGATATTTACAATGGTGAAGGTGTAACTGAAGCAATCCGTACACAAGACAACACAGATGGTATGGATCAACTAGTCAAAGTTGTGAAAAAAGACTTCCAAGGTCTATCCTTCATAAACCTTGTGGATTTCGATGCAAAATATGGCCATCGTCGTGACCCAATTGGCTACGGTGAAGCACTAGAAGAATTCGACCGTCGTCTTCCAGAAGTTTTAGAATTAATGAATGAAGATGATTTACTAATGATTACTGCTGACCACGGTAATGACCCAACATTCCCAGGAACAGACCACACACGTGAATTCGTTCCATTGATTGCTTATTCACCACGATTCAAAGAAGGAAAAGCACTTCCAAAAACAAATACATTTGCATCACTAGGTGCAACAGTTGCTGAAAATTTTGGGGTTAAACTACCTGAATACGGCGAAAGCTTTTTACAACTATTAAAATAAGCGAGGGATGATTCCATGAGAATGGTTGATATTATTGAGAAAAAGCGTGATGGACATGAATTAACAAGTGAAGAAATTCGCTTCTTTATCGAGGGTTATACAAATGGCTCAATTCCTGATTATCAAGCAAGTAGCCTGGCAATGGCTATTTATTTTCAAGATATGACGGATCGTGAACGTGCGGATCTTACAATGGCAATGGTTGAATCAGGAGATCAAATCGATCTTTCAGCTATTGCTGGCGTAAAAGTAGATAAACATTCAACTGGTGGTGTAGGTGATACAACAACACTTGTACTAGGACCTTTAGTTGCTGCTGTAGGAGTTCCTGTTGCGAAGATGAGTGGCCGTGGATTAGGTCATACTGGTGGTACAATCGATAAATTAGAATCAATTGAAGGATTCCACGTAGAACTAACTACTGAGCAATTTACGAAACAAGTAAATGACATTAAATTAGCAGTCATCGGTCAAAGTGGAAATTTAACACCAGCAGACAAAAAATTATATGCTTTGCGTGATGTTACAGGTACTGTTCCAAGTATTCCATTGATCGCAAGCTCCATTATGAGTAAAAAAATTGCAGCAGGTGCAGATGCCATCGTTTTAGATGTTAAAACAGGTGACGGTGCATTTATGAAAACAGTTGAAGATTCTAAAAAGCTTGCACATGCAATGGTACAAATCGGTAAAAATGTAGGTCGCAATACAATGGCAATCATTTCTGACATGAACCAACCATTAGGTTACGCTATTGGAAATGCATTAGAAGTAAAAGAAGCAATCGACACATTGAGTGGAAAAGGTCCAAAAGACTTAACAGAACTTTGCTTAACTTTAGGCTCTCAAATGGTTGTACTAGGTGGTCATGCAAATACAATCGAAGAAGCACGTAAACAACTTGAAGAAGTAATCGCAAACGGTGCAGCTCTTGATGTATTCAAAAAATTCATCAAAGGTCAAGGTGGTAACCCAGCCGTTATCGATGATCCATCATTACTTCCACAAGCACAATATACATCCGAAGTACCTGCAAAAGAAGCAGGCTTTATCAGTCATATTGTGGCGGATGAAATTGGTACGGCAGCCATGTTACTAGGAGCGGGCCGTGCAACAAAAGAATCTGAAATTGACCTTGCAGTTGGTTTAGTACTACGTAAAAAAGTAGGCGATGCCGTACAAGCTGGAGAATCTCTTGTAACCATTTACTCAAACCGTGAAGACGTTAAAGAAGTAGTAGACAAAATCTACTCAAATATCGTAATATCATCTGCAGAAGTGAAAGCGCCAAAACTAATTGAAGATATTATTACAGAATAGGCTTTTTATAGAAAATATATAAGAGCAAAACCACATTGATTATTTTTTTATCAATGTGGTTTTTGTTTTTTCTTTATTTTATTAAAATGTTAATATTTGAATCAATTTCTTAAATCTCAGCGTAGAAAAAGTCTGGTAGATGAGTTAGTTTAGTTGGTAAAGTTTGATTATTCTTTTTCTTAATTCTATGTAATTGAGTTAATTTGATAATGCATAATTTATTTAAACTAAACGAACATTTAATGATATCTATTTTTGACAATTGCAACGCTTTCGACGGCGAGTCATCGAAAATGCATTGGCATTTCCTTCGTGCGATGTTAATTCAGTGAGGTTCATTCATAGTCCTACTGGAGAAGCTTGAGCTGAAAGCCCCGCAGGAACTTAGTGAAGGCAGTGAAAAAGTAAAAATAGATGAAAATTTATTATAAAAATTTTGTATAGCTATATTTGTTGATGTGGAATTAGCGAAGACTCCTGCGGGAAAGCGAGCCAGAGAGACCCCACAGCGAGATTTTCTCTGCGACGAAGCTA
>DATMJF010000445.1:0-5732 GCA_035554455.1 Rummeliibacillus sp. | reverse complement strand
TTATTGTTGACCAACGTTTAAGAGGTATTGGATCATGGCAACTTGGTTTACCATTTACGCAATCTGCTGTTTTGTTTAATGAATTCTTTAGAATTAGAAAAATTCTCTAATTTTAAAGCTTTTCCTGTATAGATAATACTAAAATTATATAGAAAACAAATTATCGTCTTCATAAAAAAAAACGCCCATTCTACTCATTGAATGGGCGTTTCAGATTGTCGGCAAACTGTTCGAGTGGACAAACTTTCAATACCTTTTTAAATATTAATATTGTAGCTTTTAAAAAGTGTTTTGAATTTAGCCTAACTTTTTAATAACAATTGCTTCACTTATATCGGCGTCTTGACTATAAATCACTTGATTATAAAACGTAGCCATTGCTGTTGTGACATAGGGAACTAGCCACAAAAATCCTATTCCTAAAGAAAATACACAAAGAATACCCCAACCAATAAAGCTAAGCACCAGTAAAAAGTATTTCCATTTAAACCCATACATTCTCCTTCTACTCTCTGATATCGCTTCAAAAATAGAATATTCAGGATGATCACGTAATATGTAAAACGTTTGTGAGTAAGCTATGGTTTTTATTATTCCTGGAATAAAAAATAACATCGACCATAAAAGCACAAAAATTTTTTGTAATATAACTGCTAAAATTAATTTTATCGAGGTTTTTCCGTTATGATAGACTGCTAAAACAGTAGAAATCTGAGGATTGTTTTCCCGTACTAAAGATAAATAGAACCAATATACTCCAATTGATAAAGGAATTAGTGAAATATAAATAATTAAATTTATAAGTCCTATTACTCCGCGTATTTCATCTTGGTTAAACCATACATAAAGTCCACTTGTTAAAATAAGCTCAACCATAATGAATAAAACATATATCAATATAGATATTATAAAAGAAAGTAATACAGTTAGTCCCCAATTTCCTTTTAACGATTGTAAAGATTCTCTCTTAATTTCAGAAATTCGAATATTCAATAATATCCCCCTTTTGTAATATAATTCGAAACTTTAATTGAAATCTTAAGATGGATCAATTTCATAAATCCATTCTGGGTTTTTGAATACGAACATTTCAAACCTATTAAATAACGGTAGTACAGAGATAACAAATTAAACCAATAATAGATCCACTTCTACTTTTCAAATCCTCCTCCAATTTTATATTATTGTCCGTATGTAAAAATGTTATATAATACACAGAAAGTTCCATCTATATTTTTTTGTGTATTATAGTAAATGCAGGATAAAAATACCATTTTTTTAAAAGGGCGTAGCGTAATTAATTGATAAATCGTATCTGTTTTATTTGTGTTATCATTCTGTCCCATCTTTTCCTGAATTTATTTCTGTTATCTTCGAGTAAATGAATGTCTAACATGGATGCAATTGTTTCCGCTACAGTTTCAACTGTCATAGTATCGGTTTCTAGTCGATGTTTAAATATATCATTTGACAACCCTTGAATACATCGCTCTATTTGTTTTGCACCCCATGAATTTTTTCCTTCCCCCCTACTTCGTAACCTCTTTTGTAATGTTTCTTTAGAGGCCCAAAGTACAAAATGATTGACTATCACTCCATCATCTCTTAGTTTTCCTACTATTTCTTCAAAATAATGTGGGTTTACTATGGTCATTGGAACAATAATAACTCCATCATGTTCACTATCTATGGATTTTAAAATAGTGTAATTTAACTCTCGCCAGATACTATAATCTTGGAAATCTCCTTTACTCATATCTTTGGGTATATTTTTGTTAATAAAAAAACCCATATTTTCTGGGTCATAGACAAAGGAATTAAGGATCCTTCTGTTTAATTCGTATGAAGTCTGAGTTTTCCCAGAACCAAATGCCCCATTTATCCAAATAATCATAATAAACACTCTTTTCTATATGGAATGATTTTTAATCATAATTTTCTTATTAAGCTAACCTGCACCGTTATTAAGTACATTTCTTCACAAACTTTATTTGATATTAACATAAATATCCAATAAAAAATCATCTCACAACTAAGAAACATTTAGAAGAGAGATGATTTTAATCAAACTTTATTCATTTCTAGTATTTACTTAGTATACCGCTCCAGATGGCGCTTTCCGCGGGCGAGCGTTGAGCCTCCTCGGAAGTACGTACCGTACTTCACTGCGGGGTCTCACCTGTCTCGCTTTCCCGCAGGAGTCGCCATCTTCCGCTTCATAGACCATGTTTTAATAGATATGGCATATAACAATGCCCCATTTAACTTCGTGTTTTTTATCAAATCTTTGCACTATGAAATTGATTCATCAAGTAAATAAAGAATAAACAGTGTGTCAGATAAACTCTACTAAATTATTCACAAACTGATAGATAAAATATCCCGCAAAGAAAAATAATAATCCCCCTGCAATAATAGAGCTCCATTTAATCATATTTCTACTCATAACTTTTCTTGATGTTGCAACGATTAACAGTAACCCAATATCATGAGCTACGATACCTGATAAAATCCCAAATGCAGCAATTACAAAGCTCCCAGAATGTGTTGTATTGTAGGATTGTGTCAATACCGTACCGAATACAGAAACCCAAAACACTAAATTTCCAGGAGAAATGGCTACAAGTATACCATTCTTATATGTACTCCAAAAGGATTTCGTTGGTTTTTCACCTGCTAATGTTATGTCTTTATCGGCATTTTTGATAGAATCATATCCTAACATGACCAAGAAGCATGCTCCAATAATCCATAAAGGCATTTGAACATAAGGTAATGACAAAATAGAGGCAAGTCCAAAATATAAAGCTAGAATCAACATACCATCTATTGTCATTCCACCTAATCCAACAGCCCATCCATGAATAAATCCGTTTTTTAAACCTTGCTTTGTCATTTCAATTGAAATAGCACCTACAGGTAGTGCAATGGCAAGCCCAACCAGTACGTACTTTAAATAAATATCCATTAACATCTTCCTTTTTCTTCAAGTATTAATAGTATAATTATGCCTATTAATGAATATAAAATCAATGCAGAAATTCCACTTACTATTAATACTATTAGGCTGATTGATGTTTTTCACAGTTACGACTCTTAGAAATTTAAGTTCATAACAAATTATTGTTGAAAAATACCTTACCCAAAATTTCATTTAACCAAATGTTATTGTATATTTGAAAAACTGGCTAAATCGTCACTTTTTCCGATCATAACCAATATATCTTCTTTGTGAATAACCTGATCTGGAGAAGGAGAGATGGTGATTTCCCCTTCTCTGATAAGGGCGATTGCAGTCACATTATATTGAGCTCGAATATCTAGTTCTTTGAGCGTTTTTTCAGCCATTTTAGGAGGAATCATAATTTCCTCTATATTATATTCTTTGGACAGCTCAATATAATTCAACATATTTGGTGATAACAGTTGATTTGCAACTCTTTCCCCCATATCCCGCTCAGGAAAGATTATCCAATCGGCACCTATTTTATCTAAGAGGTCTCCATGACGCTTTTCTAAAGCTTTTGCAATCAATTTTTTTACGCCAAGATCTTTGAGAAGCATTGCGGTTAATATATTCGCATGCAAATCATTACCTATAGCTAAGATTACACAATCAAAATTACTAATTCCAAGGGAGGTTAGTGCTTTCTCTTCTGTTGCATCCGCCACAACAGCATGCGTTACGAATAATTCTGCTTCCTCTACCATCTCTTCATCGATATCTATTCCAAGAACTTCTTGACCAGCCTCGAATAATCTTCTTGCTAAACTTATCCCAAATCTTCCTAACCCAATTACAGCATATTGACCCAATGAGGACACTCCTTTACTTTTAGTTAACCAATCATTATATTTCCTTTTGGATGTTGGTAAGCTTGCTGTTTTCGCTTCTTGGAAATAGCAAAACCAATCGTTAAAGGACCTAATCTCCCTGCAAACATTGTTACAATAATAATTATTCGACCGATAGTAGAAAGTTCTGGCGTTAACCCCATAGAAAGTCCTACGGTTCCAAAAGCAGAAGTTGCTTCGAATAGATAGACAATAAAGTCGTGTTTCTTTTCTGTAATACTAAGTATAAAAGTAACGAATACAACTATTGCTAATCCACTCATTGCAACGCTAAGTGCTTTTAAGATTGTCTCGACTACTATTCGGCGTTTAAATAATTCAACATCTTCCTTCCCTTTCATTTGAGACCAAACCGTTGCTACTAAAACAGCAAATGTTGTAATTTTAATGCCACCAGCAGTTGAACCTGAACCGGCTCCAATATACATAAGGAAAATGGTCAAAAATAAAGTTGCGTGTGTTAATTCGTTTAGTGGTAATGTATTAGCGCCTGCCGTTCTAGGAGTAATCGCCTGAAATATTGCACCTAACCCTTTCCCCTGTAGAGATAAGGGACCTAGTGTTTTCTCATTACCATATTCAAATAGCATAATTAGAAGAGTTGCACCTACTGTTAAAATAATAGTTGTCGTCATTACCACTTTCGTATGCATTGTCAATCGGTGTGTTTGATGATATTCATACAGTTCATTGATCACAATAAAACCTAGTCCCCCTATTGTAATAAGAAAACAAATGGTTAAAACGACAATTGGATCATTTTCATATGGGGTCAAACTTCGAAAATTCCCCATTAAATCGAAACCGGCATTATTAAAATTGGAAATAGCGTGAAAAAAGCCATAATAGATGGCTTTACCAACTGACATATCAAAAGAAAATCGAATGGATAAAATAATCCCACCAAAGATCTCAGCTATTGCAGTGAAAAGCAATATTCTTTTTACGAGTATTCCCGTCTCTTCAAGAGTAGTAACGTTAATTGATTCTTTTAATAATAACCTTTCTTTAAGTGTTATTTTTTTGCCTAACAACATAAATAAAAAGGTACCGAATGTCATAAATCCTAAGCCGCCCACTTGAATTAGTATTAATATGACCAACTCACCAAACGTTGAAAATGTATCAGCTGTATCTACTACAATAAGTCCCGTCACACAGGTTGCAGATGTAGCAGTAAATAAAGCGTTTAAGAATGAGAGTCCCTTCCCGTCTTCGGTGGAAATGGGAAGAGTCAATAAAAAGGTACCTATTAGAATTAGAATTGCAAAACCTAATACAAGAATTTTAGAAGGATTGAGTTTATCTTTTACTTTTTTCATCGTCTTCTCTTTATCGAGATGATAAAAAGGTTGATCTTTCATTTAACTCACTCCATTTAAAGGTCATATTTCCATTCAAAAATGACTAGTTCCTTCTACTATTTGTCCATTATTTAATGTGTGGAAAATAGGACGTATTATACGTATTTCTACAAAATTTGTAATGCACACATCCCAACATTATGCTCTGTTTAACTTTTCTGTCGATTTTATATTTTTCGCAAACCAAATGTAACATCAATATTTCACTTCAATATCATATCTCTCTTTACCAAAACTTATTCTTATTGGACAGGCACTTTCAGAATTTTTGCATTTGTTACTATGATTCTATTATGATAAAAGAGGTAGAGTTAAGATTTTGAGCAAATATGATTTTACAAAAGAGTTTATCAATCAATTAGTAAGTGTAAGTATTAGCCATGAAATTAACCATCATATAGTTAATGCTTAATTTAAAGGGGGGACTTATTGTGACAAATGAAATTAAAGTAGAACTTGGTAAAACTGGTTTATATGTTAATCCAATTGGCTTAGGTGCAAACGCTGTTGGCG
>DATMJF010000444.1:0-7289 GCA_035554455.1 Rummeliibacillus sp. | reverse complement strand
CGAATAATGGTAGAGTAGAGAGCACCTTTCTTGCCATATAAAAGTAAATCACGTAATTTTGTTTGTGTTTTTAAATTTTGAAGTTGTAACCATTTGATACACTCGATTAACATATCGGGTTCTTGGCTTAAGCACATTTCGAATAAGTTTTTATCAAGTGTAATAATATTCGAAATTTCTAATGCTTTAGCACTTAAAGGATAATAGCCTGTTTTACTAAAAATAATGCCTTCACCGATACAGTCATTAATACCACATAAACGAAGTGTCAATTCTTTTCCACTGACAGTCTCTTTGGATAAAATGACTTTTCCTGATACAACATAGAAAATGTCCTTTACGGGTTCTCCTTCTAAGCATAAGTGGCTACCTTTTGAAACTTTAATTATAGAACCATTTTCTTCGAAAATTTTACGGATTTTGGTTGGAAGTGGTTCAATCTCATAAGAAGTTACCATATCATCAACCACCTTCACTTATTTTCCTCAATTATAACATAGGAATTTAGAATTAATAAGAAGCATTAAAAATGTCACATTTCTTTTGAATTTAGGGTGAAATATAAAAGTCAAAAAAGGTCAAACATTTCACTTTACATTAAGAATTAATGGAACTATAATATAATTAATCAAAAGGTCAATAAAGGTCAAACAAAGGAGTTGGATCTTATGAAAATGCAAATGAACAATGAAGAACAAAAAAGTCCATTGGAACAATTTGGACGAAATTTGGTGGAAGAAGTAAAAAAAGGGAAGATGGATCCTGTCATTGGTCGGGACCAAGAAATCCGAAATGTCATTCGTATCCTATCTCGTAAAACAAAAAACAACCCTGTATTAATTGGTGAACCAGGTGTAGGTAAAACAGCAATCGTAGAAGGACTAGCTCAACGTATTGTCAAAAAGGATGTCCCTGAAGGTTTAAAAGACCATCTTATTTATGAATTAGATATGAGTGCATTGATTGCAGGTGCAAGCTACCGTGGTCAATTTGAGGAACGTTTGAAAGGTGTCTTAAAAGAAGTAAAAGAAAGTGAAGGACGCATTATTTTATTCATCGATGAAATTCATACGATTGTAGGTGCCGGTAAAACAGATGGTGCAATGGATGCAAGTAATATGTTAAAACCAATGCTTGCTCGTGGTGAACTTCACTGTATCGGTGCAACAACTTTGGATGAATATCGTATGTATATCGAAAAAGACCCTGCATTAGAACGTCGTTTCCAACAAGTATTAGTGCGCGAACCATCTGTAGAAGACACAATTTCAATTTTACGTGGTTTAAAGGAAAGTTTTGAGTTACATCACGCAGTGAAAATTCATGACCGTGCAATTGTTGCTGCGGCAGAGCTTTCAAATCGTTATTTGACAGAGCGTTTCTTACCAGATAAAGCAATCGATTTAATCGATGAAGCTTGTGCTATGATTCGTACAGAAATCGACTCTATGCCACAAGAACTCGATGAAGTAACGCGTCGACAAATGCAACTTGAAATTGAAGAACAAGCATTAATGAAGGAAAAAGACGAAGCAAGTAAAAAACGTTTAGTTGCATTACGTGAAGAATTAGAAAAACTAAAAGAATCATCTAAAGCGATGAAAGATCAATGGGAATCCGAAAAAGCTTCATTGCAAACAATTCAAGAAAAACGTGAAACATTGAATCGCTATCGTCGCGAATTGGAAGAAGCAGAAAATCAATATGATTTAAACAAAGCTGCAGTTTTGCGTCATGGTAAAATCCCAGAACTAGAAAAAGAATTACAAAATTTAGAAAAATATTCACAAGAAGGTAATGATACTCGTCTTTTACGTGAAGATGTTACATCAGAAGAAATTGCCTCCATTGTTTCCAGATGGACAGGCATTCCAGTGACAAAATTAGTAGAAGGTGAGCGCGAAAAATTATTACATTTGAAAGATACATTACATGAGCGTGTAGTAGGACAAGATGATGCAGTTCGTTTAGTAACGGAAGCTGTATGGCGTGCTAGAGCTGGTATCCAAGATCCTAATAAACCAATTGGATCATTCTTATTCTTAGGACCAACAGGTGTTGGTAAAACAGAGTTAGCAAAAGCGTTGGCTGCACAATTATTTGATTCTGAAGATCACTTTATTCGAATCGACATGTCTGAATACATGGAAAAACATAGTGTATCTCGTTTAGTCGGGGCACCTCCAGGCTATATCGGTTATGAAGAAGGCGGTCAATTAACAGAAGCTGTTCGACGTAACCCTTATGCAGTCATTTTATTAGACGAAATCGAAAAAGCACATCCAGATGTTGCAAATATTTTACTTCAAATTTTGGATGATGGTCGAATTACCGATAGTCAAGGACGTACAGTAAACTTTACGAACGCAGTGATTATTTTAACTTCTAACATCGGCTCAAATTATTTACTTGATATGAAAGATCAAGAAAGCAAACATGCAGTTGAAGATTTAGTAATGTCTGCATTAAAACAACATTTTAAACCTGAATTATTGAATCGTTTAGATGACATTGTGATGTTCCATTCTTTAACGGATGAACATTTTTATCAAATAGCAAAAAAATATATTGGTTACTTAAAACAACGTGTAGCAGAACAAGAAATTGAACTAGTAATTGAAGATGATGTACTACAATGGATTGCTAAAGAAGGTGTAGATCCAGCATTCGGTGCTCGTCCATTACGTCGTTTCATCCAACGAAATATTGAAACCATCGTCGCTCAGGAATTATTAAAAGGGGACACATTACCAGGGGATAAAGTAATTGTATATATGGATGGTAACAAAGCGTCAATTCGTAGTGAAAAAGCCTAATATTATACAAGCTTAACTAATGAACAGAGTCACAAAGTACGAAGGAATTTATCGTATTTTGTGGCTTTTTTGGTTGTATTACAATAATAACTTAATTGAGTCAATTTCATAATTCGATATTTCACCTAAAAACACGAATATATTACTTTGGGTTGAACTCTGTTTAACTCCATATCCTATGGCATATTTTGATGTAGCGAAAGACGGCGACTCCTGCGGGAAAAGCAAGCTAAGCAAGACCCCGCACGAACGAAGTGAGGAGGAGGCTTGATGCTTGCCCGCGGAAAGCGTCCGTCTGTAGCGGAAATGAAGAGCATATCAATTATTCAAATCAATTGTAAATCGATATATTTTAGTACAAGTAATAGTAAGAAGTATGAAAAGCACCACAGTGTGATGGTTTAAATGGGTTTTTAAATAAGAAAAAATCCTGCCTTTATAATGGGCAGGATCTTCATTATTTTTGATGACCGATTTCTTTAGGTGAATCCTTTGGAATAACTGCATCAATTACAAGAAGTAATACAGAAATTACAAGTGACATCAATAAGCCTTTTGTAAATGCTGGGCCATCTAATGGTACATTGTTAATAGAGCTGACTACATAGTTTAATGTTGAAACTAATAGTGCAGACCATACAACTAACATAATATATCTCATTTGTTTCACCTCTAACAGACTTTTCTACCTGTTCTATAATATCATATATAGCCGTTTTTTTAAAAGAAACTTTTCGTCTTCTTTTTTTATTATTGGCAAAGTTATGACGGATTGTTGAAAAGTAAAAGCTTATTCGTTATAATTAAGACCAGATACTAATAATTGATAATAAGAAGAGAGGCGCTACCTCATGAATGCTGGGATTATTGGAGTAGGAAGATGCGTTCCAGAAAAGGTCGTAACAAACTTTGACCTTGAAAAAATGATGGATACTTCCGATGAGTGGATTCGTACACGTACTGGAATAGAAGAAAGACATATCGCAGAAGATGATCAAGATACGTCAGATATGGCATTTGAAGCAGCTGAAAATGCTCTTAAAAATGCAGGAATTACAGCAGAGCAAGTTGGATTAATTTTAGTTGCAACTGTAACACCGGATCAACCATTCCCAAGTGTTGCATGTATGATTCAAGATCGATTAGGTGCAACAAACGCTGCATCTATGGATATCTCTGCTGCATGTGCTGGTTATATTTATGGACTTATAACAGCAAAACAATTTATCGAAAACAATGCGTATGATTATGTTTTAGTAGTTGGTGTAGAAAAATTATCTAAAATAGTTGACTGGTCAGATCGTAACACAGCAGTTCTATTTGGAGATGGCGCAGCAGCTGCAATCGTTGGTAAAGTTTCCGATGGAAGAGGTATTATATCTTATGAGTTAGGATCAGATGGCTCAGGTAGTAAATTCCTTTATCAAAATGAAAATGATCATATTGCTATGAACGGCCGTGAAGTATTTAAATTTGCTGTTCGTCAAATGGGGCAATCTGCATTAAATGTGATTGAAAAAGCAGGTTATACTAAGAATGATGTAGATTATTTAATTCCACACCAAGCAAATATTCGTATTATGGAATCAGCAAGACAACGTTTAGACTTACCACCTGAGAAAATGTCAACAGCCATCAAAAAGTATGGTAATACATCAGCCGCTTCTATTGGGAATGCATTAGTAGAAGAATTAGAAAACGGTAAAATTCATGATGACGATTTACTCGTTTTAGTAGGTTTTGGCGGTGGCCTAACTTGGGGCGCAGTAGCAATCAAATGGGGAAAATAACACAAAGGAAAAGTGAGGAATAAAATCATGACAAAACGTCGAGTAGTAGTGACTGGTATTGGAGCAGTAACACCACTAGGAAACGATATTTCAACAACTTGGGGAAATATTAAAGCAGGTAAAGTTGGAGTAGGTCCTTTAACAAGATTAGATCAAGAAAAATTCCCTGCGAAAGTTGCGGCAGAGGTAAAGGACTTTGATATAGAGAAATATGTTCCTAGAAAAGATGCTCGTAAAATGGACCGTTTCACACAATTTGCATTAGCTGCTTCAATTATGGCAGTGGAAGATGCAAACCTTGAAATTACACCTGAACTAGGTCTACGCACAGGTGTTTGGATCGGGTCAGGAATTGGCGGTATGGAAACATACGAACAACAATTTATGAACTTCATTGAAAAAGGACAACGCCGTGTTAGTCCATTCTTTGTACCAATGATGATTCCCGATATGGCTGCTGGCCAAGTATCTATTCACTTTGGTGCAAAAGCGATTAACTCATGTACAGTAACAGCATGTGCTTCAGGTACAAATTCAATCGGTGATGCTTTCAAAGTAATTGAACGTGGCGATGCGGATGTAATGATTGCTGGTGGAGCTGAAGCACCGATTACGAATATGGCAGTTGCAGGATTCTGCTCAAATACAGCATTAACTTTAAATACTGATCCACAAACAGCATCTCGTCCATTTGATAAAAATCGTGATGGCTTTGTTATTGGAGAAGGATCAGGTATTCTAATTTTAGAAGAATATGATCATGCAGTGGCACGTGGTGCCAAAATCTATGCAGAAGTAGTAGGTTATGGTTCAACAGGCGATGCATTTCATATTACAGCACCAGCCCCAGAAGGTGAAGGTGCAGCTCGTTCAATGCAACAAGCAATTGATGATGCTGGGGTAGCGCCAGAAAACGTCGATTATATTAATGCGCACGGAACAAGTACTAATTACAATGATTTATATGAAACAAAAGCAGTGAAAACAGTCTTTGGAGAACATGCTTATCAATTAGCTATTAGCTCAACAAAATCAATGACAGGTCATTTACTTGGTGCAGCTGGTGGTATTGAAGCTATTTTCTCTGTATTAGCTTTAAAAGAAGGTATTTTACCTCCAACAATGAATCTTGAAACACCGGATGAAGAATGTGATTTAGATTACGTACCAAACGAAGCACGTGAACAAGAAATCTCATATGCATTAAGCAACTCACTAGGCTTTGGTGGACATAACGCTTCATTATTATTCAAGAAAATCTAGAGCTTTAATCATTTTTAAATGCTTATCAAAAATAGTGAACAAAACACAGGGCAAAGAAGCCCTGTGTTTTTGTTTTACAATAAATATAGATAAATAATACCCGTTCATTTCCGCTGCGGGCGGACGCTAAGGCAACCTTTAGAGACTGAGGAAAATATCAGGTGCCTCAAGGAGATTATTATCTGCGACTAAATAGAACTACAAAAATACAAATGAATTATTAGCAGTTATCTACTAAAAAGCCTTCCTCATGAATAGAGAAAGGCTTTTGCTCATAGAATATAAAAACTAGTAAAGGATTTATGCTAATGAAAATATTAATTTTTCTAATTTGTTATGGTCTTATTGTGATAACGTCCACACATATGATTTTGTATTTAAACTATCGAGCATTAGGGTATACATGGACAACCGTTTTTACATTTATCTTACAGACTGTCGATTTTAAAATCTTCGTTGTATCAAGTATTGGAATGCTTATCGTCTTTTTCTTCCCAAGCCCATCGCAATCTCCATCTTAGTAACAGTTTCGCTAGCAATTGCATTTGCTTTTTCTGCACCAATATCGAGAATGTGATCTAGTTCAGATGAATTGATCAATTCTTCGTATCTTTCTTGAATTGGTGTTAAATGGTTGATGATGCTTTCAGCAACACCTGCTTTAAATGCTCCATAACCTAAACCTTCATATTTTGCAACTAAGTCATCAATTGAAACATCGGTTAAAGAAGATTCAATTATTAAGAGGTTAGAGACGCCTGGTTTGTTTTCAACGTCGAATTTTACAATACCTTCAGAATCTGTAACGGCAGATTTCACTTTTTTCTCTATATCTTTCGCTGAGTCTAAAACACGAATCGTTGCTTTTTTGTTTTCGTCTGATTTACTCATTTTTTTCAATGGGTCTTGTAATGATTTAATACGAGCACCGTTTTTAGGTAATTGAATTTCTGGAATTTTAAATGTTTTTCCATAACGTTTGTTGAAGCGTTCTGCTAAATCACGTGTAATTTCAAGATGTTGTTTTTGGTCTTCGCCAACTGGAACAATATCTGTGTTATAAAGTAAAATATCGCCTGCCATTAAAGGTGGATAAGTTAATAAACCAGCTGAAACAGCATCTTTTCCATTAGCTTTATCTTTGAATTGTGTCATACGTTCTAGTTCACCAATGTATGATGTACAAGTTAGCATCCATCCAGCTTGTGCATGAGCTGGAACTTCAGATTGGATAAATAATGTTGACTTATTAGGATCAATACCAGCTGCAAGATAAGTTGCTGCTAGAGTACGAATGTTTTTGCTTAGTTCATCACTATCTTGTTGTACAGTGATCGCATGTTGGTCTACAATACTGAAGATACAATCATAGTTATCTTGCATGGTGACAAATTGACGGAAAGCACCGATATAGTTGCCT
>DATMJF010000443.1:0-7762 GCA_035554455.1 Rummeliibacillus sp. | reverse complement strand
ATTTAATATTTTTTTAAATGAGTCAATTTCATAAAACCATTTTCGGTTTTTAAATACGAACATTCATTTCAACACATTAACTTTTCCATATTCAGAATTGGATGTTCCGCTGCAGACGGCGCTTTCCACGGGCTTGGCTTCAATCTCCTCGGGCCAACACGATGTTGGTCACAAAGCCGTTGACACAGGATGTGGCGTTCTTAGGCTTTGTTCTTTAAAATCGTTCCTGCGGGGCTTTCAGCTCAAGCTTTTCCCGTAGGACTATGAATGAACCTCACTGAATTAACATCGCACGAAGAAAATGCGAATGCATTTTCGAGGACTCGCCGTCGAAAGCGTTGCAATGGACAAAATTGGATATCATTAAATGTTCGTATTTTTTATATGAATTTTGCATTATGAAATTGATTCTTCTATATGATTTACTATTTTTAGACATAGAAAAAAGAGCCTGCTTCAATTATTGAATGGCTCCTGTTTCAGGTCTTATTATGCTTTTTCCTCAAGTACTTGCGCTTCTTCCTCACTAGAATCAGCGTATGCCTCTAATACAGATTCTTGAATCTTTGATCGTGTGCCCGAATTAATTGGGTGTGCAATATCACGGAACTCACCATCTGGCGTTCTTTTACTTGGCATTGCTACAAATAAGCCAGTATTTCCATCAATGACACGGATATCGTGCACGACGAATTCGTTGTCCAGTGTGATGGAAGCAATGGCACGCATGCGGCCATCAGTCTCTACACGGCGAAGTCTTACATCTGTTACTTCCATTTTTTCACCACCTCTCATCTTGGATGTATAATTAGAATCTATTTACATATATTCAAGAAAAGTATAACTATTTCCTTCTTAATTTTAAACAATTTTTTCAAAATTTAAAAAATTATTTACATTTTTATGGAGAAAATTTGACAAAACAGACACTTTCGACGATCTGTCTCTGCTTTATTTCTATCTAGCAGCTCGATATAGCTCACTTCACTTCTTGTTCATCAATTAGATAGACACTTTCGATTCGTGCCTTTAAGTAGTAATGAGGGCTTAAAGAGCGCGTTCCAGTTTAAAATTAAACTATGTTAATAGCTATTGTTCATTTTTTATCCAAAGTACATGCACAATAACGATCAACATTTATATTTATCAGCGCCTAAATTAAAAAAACAAGCCACTTATAGTGACTTGCCTTATTCTTTAATAGATTTCTACTCAAATAGATTTTCAAGAGATCTGGCAAAAGAATTATATTAGTGCAATTACTTCAATTTCTACTTTTGCGTCTTTTGGTAATCTAGCAACTTCTACTGTTGTGCGTGCTGGTTTATGAGTACCAAAATGTTTAGCATATTCATCGTTCATTGCTGCGAAATCTTCCATATCTGCAATAAAAACCGTTGTTTTTACAACTTTATCTAAAGAAGAACCTGCCTCTGTTAGAACAGCTTTAAGATTTTCAAAAACTTGGTTTGTTTGTTCTGTGATATCTCCATCGACAAACTCACCTGATGGTGTTAAAGGGATTTGTCCTGAACTATAAAAAAGATTGTTAACAATCATGCCTTGAACGTATGGTCCAATTGCTGCTGGTGCATTTTTTGTTGATACTTCATTCATTACTTATTTCCACCCTTCTCAAAATAGTTTCCTTCACATAAAGCAATGGTACGATCTTTTTCATTTACTTCTTTTAATTTAATTAATGAATAATAATCGTCCACTAAACGCTCATCAGGATGTTCAGACTCTACTAACACAGCAACACCTGCTAAAGTACAGTCGAACTCTTCCAATAAGTTTTTCATTCCGTTCATTGTACCCCCGACCTTCATAAAGTCATCGGTGATTAGTACACGTTGGCCACTTTTCATGCTACGCTTTGATAAAACCATCGTTTGTATACGGCGTGAAGAGCCAGATACATAATTAATACTCACAGTAGAACCTTCTGTTACTTTGTTGTCACGACGCACAACAACAACTGGCACATTTAAGTGTCTAGCAATCGCATGGGCAATTGAGATCCCTTTTGTTGCTACTGTCATGATGACATCTATTTCTTGATCGCAAAAAGCAGAAGCAAATACTTTACCTACACGATTTATCAATTCTGGATTTCCCAATAAATCAGTCATAAATAAATATCCACCTGGTAATAAACGATCGGAATGACTTAATTCTTTTATCAACTCTTGTATTACGTCTTTCACCGCTTCATCTGGTACTTTGGGAATATATTTAACACCCCCTGCAGCTCCTGGGACCGTCACTAGAAGGCCAATCCCTCTTTCCTCAAATGTATCTTTAACAATCGACAAATCTTCACTTATTGAAGATTTTGCAGATTGATACAATTCTGCGAAAAATGTAAGGGGGATTAACTGCTGTGGATGCTCCATTAAATAATGCGTCATATCAACGAGACGCTCGCTACGCTTCCATTTCATAAAATCCTCTCCTGAACACGAATGTTTTATACAAAAAATACCACAATTATACGCATTTAAGCAAGAATATCTCTTTCGCCTAGCATACGTACTGCATATACTTCATCACAAAAACCTCTAAGACCATTTACAATACGACTAACACGTGCTTTGTTTTGCACAAGTCCAAAAACCGTCGGGCCACTTCCGCTCATCAATACAGCATCCGCCCCAAATCGGCTCATTTGTTCTTTAATTACTGCTACCTCTGGATGTAGTTTTAGTGTAACACTCTCTAATACGTTACTAACAGTATCGCATACGAGCTCATAATCTTTGCTTTCAATAGCTTGTCTCATTTGCATCGTATTTGGATGTTCAACTTCATCAATATTCAAGCCGCCATAAACCGCCGCTGTTGAGACACCAATTGTTGGCTTTGCTAGAACTACCCAACAGCTAGGCGGAGTGGCAATATGTTCGATTTTTTCACCGCGTCCTCTAGCAATTGCTGTTCCTCCATAGACACAAAAGGAAACATCGGAACCTATTTTAGAGCCTAGCTCTGCTAATTCATCGATTGATAGATTGAGATTCCACAATATATTAAGACCTTTTAATGTTGCTGCTGCGTCGCTACTACCACCAGCTAAACCAGCCGCTACAGGAATTTGCTTATCAATAGTAATAGATACACCGTCTCGAATGTTATATGTATCTTGCAATAACTTTGCTGCTTGATATGCTAGATTTCGTTGATCGTCAGGAACAAAATTACTGCTGGAATGAATTAGTATTTGTCCATTATTACGATTTTTCAAACCTACACGATCGGCTAAATCAACCGTCGTCATGACCATCTCAACTTCATGATAACCATCCGGACGTTTATATAGTACATCAAGCGTTAAATTAATTTTGGCAGGTGCTTTTACATAAAGCATACCTCCGCCTCCTCCCTAAAAATATAAAAAAGAAGATGTCTATCTCCGTTCTTTATTCACTGAGTTCTATTCTACCACAGGAAAAGAAAGTTGAAACATTTCATATGTGATCTATAAAAGCTTACCCATCTATTATTATTCATAAACAAAAAAACAGCTCTCCCCTATAAGTTTAGGGGGAACTGCTTTTTGTCAGTACGCATTTTGTTATTTATTTGGTTTAGATTACTCTATTTTTGGCCTTCTTCCATCGCTTGTTGGCGTTCCGCCATTTCAATTGCTTTCTTCACCATGTTCCCGGCATCTCGTGATTTGATTCCGCCCCAGCCCTCACGTTCTACAGTATCGTAAAAGCCTAATTCTTTTGCGATTTCAACTTTCAAACGATCCGACATAATTGACTTTCTCGCCAAACGAAATTCCTCCTTTTACGACTGACTATGATAGTATGTCCTCAAAAATAAAAAACACTCATAAAGCATTCTTTTAAAAGATAAAGAATGCTCTACAAGTGTCCGAACAAAATATTCGATTATAATTACACTTACTTATTTGGCTGCAGCAACTTTAGTTGCCTCGTCATCAAACGTAATCTCTACTGCTTCTGTTAAAATATCTGTGTAGCTGTAAGACACACGCTCAAAAGCGTTTTCGTCTTGATCAAGATCAACTACAAATACTGCGCGATATGTTTCACGTAATATTCCAGCGCGCTCAATCGTTTTCTTGCGACCACCGTTTGCTTTCAATTGCAAACGTCTACCCAAATGACAATCTAACGACTTTTTAATGTCGGCTAAAGTTTTTGGCATTTTCGCTTACACCTCACTATAAACCAGTATACATAATTAAGCCATTTTTGTCAACACAAAAATTATATTTTAACAATCCAAGAAAGCGATGTCAATCACTTTTTTTATATAAAACCTATATTTTTCAATTATTATACTAATATATGGATTATTTTTTGAAATATGGATGCAGAGCATCTGCCAATTGCCCAAATTCTACAATGGATAAAGTTTCGCCTCTTCTTGTTGGGTCGATACCTACCTCAGCTAAAGCTGATAGTATTTGTTCTTTCTTTTCTTTACCATTTGGCAATTGTGATTGTAAATTATTTAATATTGTTTTACGTCGTTGTGCAAATGAACTACGAGTAACTTCAAATAAAAATGATTCGTCTATTACTTTCACAGGGGGCTCTGCATGACGTGTTAAGCGCAATACAGCCGAGTCGACATTTGGCTGTGGCATAAATACTGTTTTTGGTACTGTCATCACTACTTCTGCCTTCATATAATATTGCACTGCGATGGACAAGGAACCATATGCCTTTGTGCTAGGTACAGCCGAAATACGATCTGCTACTTCTTTTTGCATCATGACAACCATTCCGCGAATTGGCAAGTTTTCCATCAATAGCTTTAAAAGAATTGGTGTTGTCACATAATAGGGCAGATTTGCTACGACCATTATATCTTTGTAATCAGCTAATTCCTCTTTAATAATATTCACTACATCTGCCTTTAGAACATCTGAATGTACAATTTTCACGTTGTCATATGGACTTAGTGTATCTTCTAATACTGGCAATAATCGTTGATCAATTTCAAAAGACACAACTTTGCCAGCTTCACGTGCTAAATGTTCCGTCAATGCGCCAATGCCAGGACCAACTTCGATAGCAGCGCTTTCTTTTGTTAAGTCTGCATAACTTACGATGTTACGTAAAATGTTAGGATCAATTAAAAAGTTTTGTCCTAGACTTTTTTTAAATGAAAAACCATATTTTTTTAAAATTTCTTGCGTGCGTAAAGGTGTTGCAATGTCTTTATGCATGTTGTTCCTCCTGATTCATCTGCGCAATTGCTTTTCCAAATTGCTCTTCTGTAATTTGAAACATCTTTAATCTTTTTACGAGTTGCTTACCATTTGTAGAACCAATATTCAAAAGCTCGCCTAAACGTTCGCGACGTCTTTTTGCATCAGGATGAGATAATAATTTTGCTGCAATTAAATCATCTAAAGTAATTGTACATGTTATTTCTTGTCCTGCTTCTTGTGGTGTATAAACTTTTGATAATGCATAACGAATATCTTCATCCTTAGCATGTTCGATTCCTAAGCCTTTACCGTTTTTTGCAATTGTTTTTTTCTTTGGTAAAAATGCATGCTTCACTCCTGCTACACGCGATTCGATAATAGCCCGAATACGGCGACCTGGATAATCAGGATCTGTAAATACAATAACACCTCTTACATCTTTAGCATGTTGAATGTTACGTAATGTTTCTTCTGAAATCGCTGAACCATTCGTCTCAATCGTATCTGCATTTACAGCGCGCTTAATCGCTGTCGTATCATCTTTTCCTTCAACGACAATAATTTCTTTTATATCCACGGATATCAAATCCTCTTTTCTAAAAAGTTCCTTTGAACATTTTACTTCGATTCTACACTTATTGTACAGTAACGGGGTGGAAATTAGACATTGCAATGTCTTTCGTATCTGAACGAGTAGCTTCAGCACTTGTAGGGGCTAAACAGGTCGCCTCGCTTTTAAAATTAGACTTTGTTTAACGATACTGTTGATACTTCATCAGTATCGCTACAGGGGGATGCTTTCCGCGGGCGAACCGACAAGCCTCCTCGTTCTAAAACCCTTTGCTCCTGCGGTTACTCGCCGCAGTGAAAAGATTGCTCCTGCATCGCTACGCTAGCTTCATCGCAGAACTATGAATGCACCTCACTGAATTAACATCGCACGAAGGAAATGCGAATGCATTTTCGAGGAGTCGCCGCCTTTCGCTCAAGTAGATTCATTAAAAAGATCAACAATATCATACAACAGAGCCTAAAATTAAAAAGCTTCCCCCTCCAGTATGGAAAAGAAAGCTTTCATTTTTTATTTTTGAATTGTAACTTTTACTGTACGTCTTCCCCAATTATAGGCTTGTTTTTTTGATGGCATAAAGACATCAATTTTATGACCTTTAATTGAACCGCCTGTATCACCAGCAATAGCTAGTCCATAACCGTTTACATAAACCATTTTTCGTAACGGTATTACTTTTGGATCTACTGCAATTACTTTTTTATATGGATTCTTGCGTAGATTGATACCAGTTGTTGTCTTTCCTGAGCAACCATTACAATATGCCGTATACGCAGTAGATGTTACATACATAGATTTACCATTAAGAGCATTGGATACTTTTTTAATACCTGATCTCAAATAAACTTTTGATACATAGCCTATTTTACCACCATACGATACTTTGTACCATGAACCTTTACGTCCTTTATACGTAACATTCTTGCCCTTTGGTATTACTTTAATAACTTTATACTTTGTTCCAGGACCTTTACGCATATTCAAGTTACCTGTTGTATGATACTTTTTAGGGTTACTTACTAATGTAATCTCTTTGTTAGAATTTTCATTTGCAGAATCATGAGAGTCTTCCACTACATCGATGGCTTTTTCTACTCGAACGTCAGATGCGGTAGTGTCATTTGCATTTTGCGTATTCTTAGTGTCTAGAAGTTCGCTATTTTCTCCTGACTCAACTGCGGGTTGCTTTAAAAAGTCAGCGACCGTAGTCGAAGTTGCTCTTGCAAGTTTCTTGTATGTCTTATTTTCCTGTTCATACGAATTATTCGTATTCAATGAGGTTGGTATTGCAAAATTGTTAGTATGAAATTTACTAACTATATTTGTTGTAAGTTTTTCTTGTTGTGTACCGTTTGCCTTAGCATTGACGGTTTTAAAAGTAGCACCAAATAAAGTAGCTACTACAACAGCAAATGCTAGCATGAATGCTCCAAAACTCCATACTATTTGCTGATTCCTCAATGACTTTAAGAACAGTTTTTTCATGGAATTATTTGGCATGAAAAACGCCTCCTTATCACTCGTTGGATTATATAGACTCTTTTTTTGACTGTCAACAGATAAGTTTTTTTCTAAAATTTTACAAAAGAGTTAGGAATCCTGCTTTGAATGTGGGAGACGTTTGTTTATTTCGCTCTATTTTCAAGCTTGAATTTTGAAAAATTTATGCGCATTTTCAGTTGTTTTTTGCGCTACTTCTTCAACAGGTAAACCTTTTAATCGCGCGATTTCCTCAGCGACTAACGGTACTAACGAAGGCTCGTTTCTCTTACCACGATATGGATGCGGTGCAAGATACGGAGCATCTGTTTCAATCATCAAATATTGTAAAGGAATTGCCGTTGCTACTTCTTTTGTTTTTTTTGCATTTTTGAATGTAACAGGGCCACCTAAACTAATCATAAAATTCATCTCGACACAACTTTTAGCGGTTTCAACACTACCGCTAAAACAATGCATCACACCGACAACTTCTTCAGCGTGTTCTTCTTGTA
>DATMJF010000442.1:0-2480 GCA_035554455.1 Rummeliibacillus sp. | reverse complement strand
TACGTCAATAAGATGGAACTGAATCAAATAACCTTTATCAAGAGCGGCGGAGGGATAGGCCCTGCGATGCCCAGCAACCAGTAAGTAACACTTGCTACGGTGCTAATTCCTACAGGTTCAAATCGAATCTGAAAGATAAGGGGAGGATAATGCTAATTAAACCCTCTTCTTACGTGAAGAAGGGTTTTTATTTTTATAAAAACTCTTTTACACACCTCCGTTTTCCATCTAAACATTTAACTTTTAGGAGGAATTAAAATGACAGAATTACGTAAAGAGACTTTAGCAGTACGTGGTGGTCAAACACCAGATCCAACAACTGGGGCGATAGCGGTACCTATTTATCGCACAACAGCTTATAAATTTAATGATTCTGAACACGCACGTAAATTATTTGCACTAGAAGAAAGCGGCAATATCTATTCTCGTATTATGAATCCAACCGTTGATGTTTTCGAAAAACGTATCGCATTACTTGAAGGAGGTACAGCGGCAGTTGCCTTGTCTTCAGGGATGGCGGCTATTTCCTTTTCAATTTTAAATATCGCTCGTGCAGGCGATCATATTGTCTCAGCAGCTAGTGTTTATGGTGGTACTTACAATCTATTTGCGAATACATTGCCTCGCTATGGCATTACAACAACATTTGTTGATGAAAAAAATAATGCAGAATTTGAAGCAGCAATACAAGAAAATACAAAGGCTATTTATGCTGAAACCATTGGTAATCCAAGTCTTTCAATTGTGGATATTGAAGCATTGGCTGAAATTGCACACAAACATGAAATTCCATTAATTATCGATAACACATTTGCTTCACCTGTAGGTTGCAATCCAATTGAATTTGGTGCAGATATCGTTGTACATTCTGCAACGAAATGGATTGGTGGTCATGGCACAACAATTGCTGGTGTAGTAGTCGATGCTGGCAAATTTGATTGGACTCGTGGCAAATTCCCTGATTATACAGAGCCAGATGCATCTTACCATGGTTTACGTTATGGTATTGATACTGCAAATGCAGCATTTGCAACGCGTTTACGTGTCCAATTATTACGTGACTTTGGTCCAACACTTAGCGCTGACGCAGCATTCAATTTAATACAAGGGCTAGAAACACTACATTTACGTGTTCCATATCATAATGAAAACGCTCGAAAGGTAGCAGAATATCTTCAAGGAAATGAACAAGTAGAATGGGTGCATTACAATGGATTCGAAGATAGTGAATTTGCTGCTAATGCAAATAAATACTTAAAAAATGGTTACGGCTCAGTACTTACATTTGGTATCAAAGGTGGTCGAGATGCAGGGCGTCAGCTAATCGATAATATTGAATTGTTCTGCCATGTAGCAAATGTGGGAGATGCTCGTTCATTAATCATTCATCCTGCATCTACAACACATCAACAAATGAATACAGAAGAACTAGTAAAAGCTGGAGTTCCAGAAGAATTAGTACGTCTTTCAATAGGCTTAGAAGCAGCCGAAGATATTATTGAAGCATTAGAAGCAGCATTTACAAAAGTGAACACTCCGACACCTGCAAAATAATTAACTGAACCTTCACTCAAGAAGGGATCTTGATTTGCCTTTAATATAGGAAAAAAATTCTCGGGTAAGAATGATATGGAAGGGTGACGCATTTATAGCGATCACTCTTTTCTTTTCTCGAAAGGAACGGGGAATTTTTATGTATTTTGAAGTTTAGCAAATTCCATCAAACCACCGATGTAAGCGATTTTTGTGACCTCTCTAAAAAAACATTTGTCCTTCTCAGAAAGATTTTCCTTGTAATCTATCCGTATGTAGTCTAAAATCATCAATAAGTTCAATAATTTAGAATTTTTTAAGGTGTACAGAGTTACCTGTCCATCACATTTAAAAAGTACATGAAATGCGTAAGATATATTGATAGTACGCAATTATAAATATAGGGAAGAATAAATTTGGAGGCGAGTTATATGACGACAGTGAAGGTAGCAATTCTAGGTTTTGGCACAGTTGGTCAAGGTATTTATCGTATTGTCAATGAGAAGCGAAAGCAATTTAAAAATACTTTAGGTGTAGATATTGAAGTCGCTAAAATTCTTGTAAGTAATGTGAACAAACCACGTCCACATGCCCCAAAAGAATTACTTACGGACAATTTCGAAGATATTTTAGCAATTCCTAACTTAGAGGTTGTTTTTGAAGCAATCGTTGGCGAAGAACCTGCATTCAAATATTTATCTCAAGCAATTGAAAAAGGCGTTAACATTATTACAGCAAACAAAATTATGTTCTCAAAATACGGTTTAGCATTACAAGAAAAAGCGAAACAATATGGTGTACAGGTTGGTTACGAGGCTACTGTAGCTGGTGGGGTACCCGTTATAAAAACAATGCAGAACATCCTACGTGTGAACCAAGTAAGTCATATTCAAGGAATCTTAAATGGTACTTCAAATTATATTCTTACTCAAATGCGTAGTGAAGGA
>DATMJF010000441.1:0-7224 GCA_035554455.1 Rummeliibacillus sp. | reverse complement strand
TTTTGTTGTAGCTGAAAGTATGACAAAAGAGATTATCGAAGATTTTGAAGGGCGTGCTAAAGTTGTGAAACTGAACAATTGTGGCCATTCACCATTAATCGATGATCTACCACAATTACTCGAAGTAATTGAACAATTTATATAAAGGGGGAATCGAGATGAGATTAGAAAATAGGTTGGCTATTATTACAGGAGGAGCGAGTGGAATCGGATTAGCTGCTGTTAAACGTTTTGCTCAAGAAGGTGCAACAGTCATCATTGCCGATTTTAACACCGAAGCTGGTAAAAAAATTGAAGCAGAACTACTTGATGAAAACTACCCTGTAGCTTTTCATCCTATTAATGTAGCAGAGCGGGAAAGTGTCAACACTGTCGTTAAAAAAGTTCTCGATCAATATGGCAAGATTGATATTTTAGTGAATAATGCAGGTATAACCAATGATGCGATGCTATCGAAAATGACGTCAGAGCAATTCGATCAAGTCATAGATGTCAATCTAAAAGGCGTATTCAATTGTACGCAAGCTGTTATTCCATCAATGGTGTCACAAGGCAATGGGAAAATTATTAATACATCATCGGTTAGTGGTGTCTATGGTAATGTGGGGCAAACAAATTATGCGGCCACAAAAGCTGCTGTTGTTGGGATGACGAAAACCTGGGCAAAAGAACTTGGTAGAAAGGGAATCAATGTCAATGCAGTTGCACCTGGTTTTACTAGAACACCGATGGTAGAGAAAATGCCTGAAAAAGTATTACAGAAAATGGAATCTATTGTCTCCCTTCAGCGATTAGGAGTTCCAGATGATATCGCGAATGCTTATCTGTTTTTAGCTTCAGATGAAGCGAGTTATATTACAGGTCATGTATTACATGTGGATGGTGGAATCATGATGTAAGGGGGAAATGTATGCAAACTGAGCAATCATGGATATTAAAAAGAGCTTCCATCACTCCAGATAAAACAGCATTGATCGATATTGCAACTGCAAGAAGTTGGAACTACCAACAATTAGCAGATGAAGTAAAGAAATGGGCAAGATATCTGGAAAACAGTGGCTTACAAAAGGGTGATCGAGTTGCAGTCATTGCTGAAAATAGGATTGATCTATTTTCTATTCTTTTTGCTTGTGGAATAGGCGGCTATATCTATGTCCCCTTAAACTGGCGATTAAGTCATCCAGAACTTAACTATATTTTGCAAGATTGTACACCCTCAGTACTATTATATGAACAACAATTTTCTACGTTTGCAACGAACCATCCACAAATGAAATCATATTCAATCACATCAAATCTTCATGTTCTTGATGAAGATTTACCGATAAGTCACTGCAATTCTAATGATCCATGGTTGTTGATCTACACAGGAGGGACCACTGGTAAACCAAAGGGAGTTGTATTATCCTACGATGCGGTGAATTGGAATGCCTTCAATACAATCATTAGTTGGAATCTTGGGAGTGATGATTGCACATTGAACTATTTGCCTTTATTTCATACTGGGGGGCTAAATGCCTTATCCATTCCAATTCTAATGGCTGGTGGAACAGTAGTTATTGGAAGGAAATTTAATCCTCATGAAGCAATCCAAACTCTGAATGATTATCAGACAACCATATCTTTATTTGTCCCTACAATGTATCAAACGATGATTGAAACAGAAGAATTCAAACATTCAACTTTTCCAACGATAAAAGTATTTTTATCAGGCGGTGCCCCATGCCCAGTAACGATCCACGAAGCATTCCTAAAAAAGGAATTGCGCTTTAAAGAGGGCTATGGATTAACTGAAGCTGGACCAAATAATTTCTTCATACAACCGGAAGAAGCAGCGAAAAAACTAGGATCCGTCGGTAAATGTATGCAATTCAATCACATTAAGATTCTAGCTTCAAATGGAAAAGAATGTGGAACGAATGAGGTAGGGGAACTTTATATTAAAGGAAAGCATATGTTCAGTGGATATTGGAATAACTCTGTGGAAACTGCTAAGACCATTGTCAATGGATGGCTTCGTACTGGGGATTTAGCAAAGATGGATCAGGATGGAGATATCTTTATCGTAGGACGTGTAAAAGAAATGATCATTTCTGGTGGAGAAAATGTCTATCCTCAAGAAGTTGAACAATGCATAATCACACATCCAAAAGTGAAAGAGGTAGCCGTTATAGGAATTCCAGATCAACATTGGGGTGAAATAGTTACGGCATTTATCGTAACTGATGATGCATTTCATGACGACGAAGAAATTCAAGCACTTTGTAGAGAATTTCTTGGGGGTTATAAAATTCCGCGACGTATACACTTCATTTCAGAACTACCCAAAACGCATGTTGGAAAAATTGATAAAAAGAAATTGCAAACATTTGATAAGTAAACGACCTGTAGACATTCAGGTCGTTTTTTTGTTTAGAGAAGGAGGTATGAAACCCCGATTCTCGAGTAGAAAAGCAGTAGTTATTTAGGAATTTAAGTAGCCCAAAATAATTGAAACAAAAATATTTTTAATAATGTTGCATGTTTTTGAAAAAAACTACTAAAATATTATTAAAACAAGTTTTGAATAATTTGTTAAAGGTTGTTATTTTTATTCCAAAATCTTCTTTTATTTAATAAAAATTCAAGAAAATTTAATTATGTAATACAAAAGAATTAAACAATGGCAAAATATTAGTGGTATGATTTTAGGAAAATATATTCATTTTATCTAAATTGCTCAACTACACTATAAAAGGGGGATTAAATATGGTGAATGAAAAAGATTGTTGTAAATTCCGCGAATTCATTCAAGATAATGAAGAGTTTTTAAATAATCCAGTTATTAAAGATTTTTTATCAAAAAAAGCGAATTATCAATTGTTGAAACAGTCCATTTGTCATCCAACTTTTCAAAATAAAGAACTGTTAGATCAAGCGTTTCGAGGGTTTTATTTTAATATTCGATTTACGGCATATATCTCTTCAACGCTTTACTTTCATGCTATAAATTTGGATAAAAAAATTAGTAAAGTGAATTACCGTTTTCCGTTGACACTAGATAAGCCTGTAAAAGAAGATTCAGAAATGTCTCTTAAAGACTTTGCAATTTATCACGAAGATTTTGAATTAAAATCCGATAATATTCTAGATTATATAACAGATCCTAATATTTATAAGGCATTGCAGAGCTTAACATCCAACCAAAGAAATATCCTTTTCCTTGTTTATATAAAAGGATGGACAGACTCAGAAGTTGGAAGTTATTTAAAAAAGTCACAGCAAGCCGTCTCAAAGTCCCGCAATAAAGCAATAAAGAAAATTAGAAGAGATCTGAAGATATCTTCGGAAAAATGTATTTTATAATTCAGTTTAGAAGGGGGGGATTTTAATGGTTGAAACTTTATATCAGTTGGCAATTGATTCAAAACATGACACTGAAGCAGTTGAAAAGGTATTAAAAGCTTTCAAACCCAAAATAAAAAAAACCCTACAACAAACTAGTTTTCAAAACAGAGATGATCTAGAACAAGAACTCCAACTCAAATTAGTTAATATCATAAAAATGTACGATTTAGAAGAAATCGATGGATTTTGGGGATTTTACGAAAGAGAAAATAATGGGATTAATGGTTGTAAGCAATCACTTAATAGAAACGAGGTGAGAAAATGACTCCTACAGAATTTCCACTTTGGGTAAGCTTACTTGGTAATTTCGGATTTCCAATAGCCATTACTGTATATCTATTTCTCCGTTTTGAAAAGAAATTCGAGAAATTGGAAGATGTAATTATGAATTTAAAAAGAAATGATGAATGATTAAAATTTACAGAATTTTCTTTATTATCAGGTTGGACAATCAATTTCTTCGATTTAAATTATGTTTGAGGAAAATCCAGCATCTTTTCAGATTATTGGTGAAGAAATGCTGGATTTAATGTTTTAAGAATACTTTTTAGTATATTTTGTTGCTGAAGAATAAGGGCTTATTGATTAGAGGAGAAGAAAGATTAGATTTTAAGAGGTTTTTATATCGTTTAGATTGAAATAGATATTATGAATATTTTAGATAGGAGAGAATGAGATGGATATAAAAACCAATAGGCTAGTAATACGTAAATTTGAACTCGAAGATTGGCAAGATGTCTATGAATACACATCAAATAGTAATGTTATGAAATATATACCTGAAGGCGATTTTACCGAAGAAGATGCCAAGAAGTTTGTTAATGAAAATAGTGGTGAAAATGCTGAGATGTTTGCTGTGGTATTAAAGGATGAGAAAATATTAATTGGTCACATTGCATTTTTTAAGTATTTTGGTGAGCATACATATGAGATTGGATGGGTGTTTAATCCGAAATATTATAATAAAGGATACGCTTCAGAAGCTGCAAAAGCTATATTAGAATATGGTTTTGCAAAGATGAAATTACATAGGATTATTGCTACGTGTCAACCTCAGAATATTCCTTCCTATCGAGTTATGGAGAAGATTGGCATGAGAAGAGAAGGCTATTTCAAAAAATGCATTCCAAATGGAAAGGAATGGTGGGATGAGTATTATTACGCTGTATTAGACGAGGAGTGGGAATGAGTTTTTGTGGAATATTTTTTAGGAAATTTAATTGTCCGAAATGATATAAATACTTAAAATTAACCAGCATTTTTTCAGTTATTTGTGAAGAAATGCTGGTTTTTTCTTTTGATAGGCTCGATGAAACGATCTCAAAACTAGCAAGAGTACAGAGAAATACTAAGCATAAAATTTCATCCGGGTACACATTGTAAATTTTTCACGGTGAAGTATTAACATAGTGTCCACTTAAATTAGAGTGTTTTAAAATATAATGTATTTATAGAATTTTCTGAATTTTATACTTTCATAGATTTTTATTAATTATAAATAAGGGAGAGAAGCGCATGGAAATTCAAGCGATTAACGAAACGTATTTAAGAGATAAAAAGGCAGTTATTAACTTGACGAAAGAACTTGTGCAAATTCCTAGTGTTTATAGAGAAAATGATCCGGAAGGCAACGAAACAAAAGTTGCGATGTACGTTGCAGCGTATTTAAAAAATATCGGTATCGAAACAAACGTGGAAGAAGTGGTACCAGGAAGACCTAACGTGATTGGGGTTATTGACTCAGGCAAACCAGGGAAAACTCTCCTTTTTGAAGGTCATACAGATGTAGTAACGGAAGGAAATAGCGAGGCGTGGACATATGATCCTTTTAGCGCACAAATTGTTGATGGGCGAATGTATGGTAGAGGCACAAATGATACAAAAGGTAATTTAGCATGCATGATTACAGCAGTACAATCGCTGCTGATAGATAAAGAAGAATTTATTGGGAAAATAATTCTCTGCATTCCTGTTGATGAAGAGGGTTTAATGCTTGGTATTAAGCATTTTATCAAGCAAGGATGGGCAGATAGTGTTGATGGGGCCATTATTTGCGAGCCTGAAGAAAATAATATATGCATTGCACAACGTGGCGCGATCCGTCTTCAAGTCGATATCTATGGCAAGATGGCTCATGGTGCAATCTCTTGGAGTGGGATTAATCCAAACTGGAGAATGGCTAGACTGATTGTAGAACTTGAAAAATTGGAGAAAGAAGAACAACAAAGATTAGGCGAAGATCCGTTTTTAAAATGGCCGTCCATTACACCAACTATTCTAAAAGCTCCTGTTAAAGGAGAGGCACAAATTAACGTCATACCAGATCATTGTATGATGACACTGGATATCCGAACTGTACCTGCTCAAGATCATGATGAATTACTTGGCAAAATAAATGCAATCATAGAGAAACTAAAAAGTGAAGATCCAGATTTTAATGTAGAACTAACCATTTTGGATAATCGTCCATCAACAAGCACTTCTAAAGAAGAGCCAGTAGTTCAAGCAATCTATGAAGCTGTGAAAAATATAACTGGGAAAGAACCAATTTATAATGGCGTACCAGGTGCGACAGATGGGACATTCTTACACATGCACGGTGTTCCGATTGTGACGGTAGGTGCAGGTGACAGAGAAATTCCGCATCAAATAAATGAATATGTAGATATTGAGGAGTTAGCTGTGACGACAGCTATTTATAGAGAAGCTGCATTGCGCTTTTTAAATGGTGGAGGAAACGACAATGGTGAATTATAAAATTGCCGTTATACCTGGAGATGGTATAGGAATTGAGGTTATGGATGAAGCATTAAAAGTACTACAGGTTTTACAAGAATACAATCAGGACCTAGAATTGCAAATCGAACAATTCCCTTGGAGTTCGGATTATTATCTTAAGCATGGAAAAATGATGCCAGATGATGCCTTGCAAACGTTACAGGGTTTTGATGCCATCTTGTTTGGAGCAATTGGAGATGCCAGAGTACCAGATGATATTACCATTTGGCAGTTAATCATGCCGATTCGAAAACAATTCCAACAATATGTTAATTTTAGACCGGTAAAATCTCTACCTGGTATTCATTCACCATTAAGCAATGGAGAGAATATTGACTTTGTCATCTTCCGTGAAAATGCGGAAGGTGAATATTCAAATAGCGGTGGTAGGATTTTTGATTCGCAGGATTCTGAACTAGCTATTCAAAATACAGTCATGACAAGAGGCGGAATTGAAAGAATCACAAGAGCTGCCTGTGATTATGCATTAAAAGTTGAGAAAAACAAGATCACTAGTGCGACTAAGTCAAATGCGATTACGCATTCTATGAAACTATGGGATGAGCATGTTAAAAAGATTGTTCAAGAAGAATATAAAGAATTGAAATTAGAATCCTATTATATTGACGCACTCGTAGCTTATTTTGTTGACCGTCCACAAACATTTGATATTGTTGTGGCATCTAATTTATTTGGCGATATTTTGTCCGATCTTGGTTCGGGGATAGTAGGAGGACTTGGTCTTTCACCTTCCGCAAATATTAACCCTGAAAAGAATTTCCCATCCATGTTTGAACCGGTTCATGGTTCAGCTCCAGATATTGCAGGGAAAGGAATTGCCAATCCGATTGCCCAAATTTGGTCTACTGCATTAATGCTTGAGCATTTAGGAAGAAAAGATCTCTCTGACATGATTATCAAAGCAATTGAATTAGTACTTTTAGAGGGAACAACGAAAACAGCGGATATTGGTGGCAACGCAACAACCGTGCAAATGGGAAAGGCAATTACAGAAAAAATAAAAGAACAGTATGCCACAACAAAATTGGAGAATAAAGC
>DATMJF010000440.1:0-21218 GCA_035554455.1 Rummeliibacillus sp. | reverse complement strand
GGTCCAAACTCAGTTATAGCACCAATAAGTGGACCTATTGTTAAGCCCGTTAATATTAAGAGCATTATCGTAAAATGATACCATCGCATACGATTTTGTATTTGATGATGAATAAAAAGTAGCAGCAGTAACTCGACAAACCCTGATGTAGGGTATATAGATCCCATTAAAACTGGTTCTAACCCATGTTCAAAAAACGGTCGTAATAGCTTATAATCCTTCACTTTTAAATTGACAAATGCCACAAAAAATCCAAAAATAACTACGCCACTTAGTACAAATGCGTTTACTATAACAATAGTTTGTAAACCCGATGAAGCAAGAAAAATAATAAGCATTGTATAAACGACTAACAAAATTACAAATGGTGTCTTCTGTAAAAAGGTTGTAGAAACCCAAAGTAACGTTTCTCTCATCGTAAATGCTGCAAGTAAGAGTAAATAGAAAGCAGTACTATATAAGACAATCGATGATCCAACTTTTCCTATTTTTTGTTTTAACCAATCTTTAATCGGCTCTTGGTTCGATTTATTATGGACATAAACTATAAGAAACAACCATATAAAGGTTACAAATGCTCCAAGTAAAACAGATGCCCATCCATCTCTTCCAGCAGACTTTAATATTGATGGAATAACGGTTACATGATTTTTTAAACCAATGAACGTCATCGTCAAGAATACAACATGTAATATACTAATTGTTCCCGCGTTCTTCATTTATTTACCTTCCATCGTTTGTTGATAAACAATAGTTTTGACAACTATACATAAAATTATAAGTAAATATGTAGAAGCTTTTTAAAATATAGCCTATTAATAACTCAACTTACTATTTCACTATTTTGAACTAAAAAACACCTCGCACTACAATTTTAAGGTATAAAAAAATCCTCCAATCATAAAAATGATTAGAGGATGATATTATTAGGGAAAATTTGGGTATAACTACTAACAGTTCTACTCCCTTATATACACAAGCCCTTATATCATAAGGGTTTGTGATTTGTTTTAGTACGCCCACGGAGGGAATCGAACCCCCAGCCTAAGAACCGGAATCTTATGTTTTATCCGTTAAACTACGTGGGCAAAAAAGTATTTGCGACTTATCTATTATACAAATTAAATAGGAACAATTCAATAAGGTAAAAAAATAATCGTAACATTTGACCTTTATTGACCATCATGTGTATGATAAGGTTACAGCTGAGATATATACAGAATTTCAGCATTTTGAAGACGAAATTACCTTATTTATTTGAGGAGGCTATTCACATGAACTTAATACCTACAGTTATTGAACAAACAAACCGCGGTGAACGTGCTTATGACATTTACTCTCGTTTACTAAAAGACCGCATCATTATGCTTGGAAGTGCCATTGATGACAACGTTGCGAATGCAGTTGTATCTCAATTGTTATTCCTTGAAGCAGAAAATCCTGAAAAGGACATTTACCTTTACATCAACTCTCCGGGCGGTAGCGTAACAGCTGGTATGGCTATTTACGATACAATGCAATTCATCAAACCAGATGTACAAACAGTTGGTATGGGTATGTGCGCATCAATGGGATCATTCTTACTTACAGCTGGTACAAAAGGTAAACGCTATGCTTTACCAAACTGTGAAGTTATGATTCACCAACCTCTAGGTGGTGCACAAGGTCAAGCAACTGAAATCGAAATCGCTGCAAAACATATCTTAAAAACACGCGAAAAATTAAACGGTATCCTATCTGAACGTACTGGTCAGCCAATCGAAGTCATCGCTCGAGATACAGATCGTGATAACTACATGACTGCCGCACAAGCAAAAGAATACGGTTTAATCGACCATATTATGGAACGCAATTAATTAAAAAAATAAGCTAGAACTTTTAGAACGGCAAGGCTCAAATAGGGTCTTGTCGTTTTTCTGTTACTATTCGTGAATTTCGAAGCGTTATCCGCGGCACGTATAATCGATTTATGTTTTATTAATAAAATTTTTGTTGTATTTTCTCTCAAGAATAACCAATTAAAAAAGCGGTGTAGAACAACTGAATTGTTCTACACCGCGCTTTTTTAATTACATTAGTCTTCGTCTTCAATTATTTTAACAAGTTTTTCTAATGCTTTCTCTTCGTCATTACCTTCTGCACTTAATGTTACTGAAGTTCCTCTAGCAATAGCTAAGCTCATAATTCCCATGATACTTTTGGCATTTACCTTTTTATCGTCTTTTTGCAGGAAGACATCGGCAGTGTGACGATTTGCTTCTTGGACAAATAATGCCGCTTGTCTTGCTTGTAAGCCTGATTTAAGTTTTACTTCTACTTGTTTTTCTACCACAATTGCTCCCCCTTTTTTAATAAGTACATTTTACATTATCTCAAATAATAGGAATTTTTTAGTTTCAGATCTGTTTACACCTTTTAGCATAGATGTTGGTGAAAGCTAACGATTCCCGCATATTGTAGATTGGTGGAATGATGTCATTAAACTTTAAGTTTTTCTCCACGTCTTAGCGCATCAGCAATTTCGTCAATTTTACGTAGACGATGATTTACACCTGATTTACTAACGACACCTGTTGATACCATTTCACCCAGTTCTTTTAATGTTACTTCTTGATATTCTACCCGTAATCTTGCAATTTCACGCAGTTTTTCTGGTAGTTGTTCAATACCAATCATGTTATCGATATAGCGTATATTATCCACTTGGCGAATTGCTGCTCCAATTGTTTTGTTTAAGTTGGCTGTTTCGCAATTGACTAGTCTATTAACACTATTACGCATGTCCCGAACAATCCGTACATCTTCAAATTTTAGCATGGCTTGGTGCGCACCTACAAGACTTAGAAAATCTGAAATCTTCTCTGCTTCTTTTAAATAGGTAATAAAACCTTTTTTACGTTCAATCGTTTTTGCATTGAGTTCAAAATGATTCATCAAGTCCATCAACGCTTCCCCGTGTTCCTTATATAAAGAATACACTTCTAAATGATAGGAAGACGTTTCAGGGTTATTGACAGAGCCTCCAGCTAAAAAAGCTCCACGTAAATAGGCTCTTTTATTTTCTTCAGTGTAGATTAACTCTTTTGAAATCGTATGATTAAAAAGAAAATTACCCGAGAGAATATGTAGCTCTTCTAGTAACTCTTTTGCACCTTCGCGTACTCGACAAATATAAACATTATTTTTCTTAAGTCGCATTTTCTTACGCACTAAGAGCTCGATTCGATAGTTATATAATTTCTTCATGATGGTGTACATTCTACGAGCAATTGCTGCATTTTCAGTTTGCACATCAAGACTCAATTGACGATTAGTAAATGACAGAGATCCATTCATTCGGATAAGGGCAGATAATTCTGCTTTTAAGCTTGTATCTTCTGCTTCAACTTGAGTTAGTTCTTTTTTAGTTTCCGAAGCAAATGACATATCGATTCCCCCTCTCTATCAATAATTTATTTTACGCTAATTCGACAACTTTTGCTTGTTTTGTTGATAATTTGTCGCATATTCTACTAACCATGCAGCAACACGGTTCGTTTCATGGCGCACAACACCATCATGAATATTTGCAATATCCTTTTTAACGACTTCAAGCCCCATACTTTCTAGGCGCTCTACATCGAATTGTACAGGCTCTGCAGACTCTTTAATATAAGCTTCCCTAATCGCTTTTGGTACCTCTTCATTGTTAATTAAAATGGTTTGAATAAAATTCTTACCAACATGGTCATACAGAACTTGCACATGATCTCCTGCTGTATAGTTAGACGTCTCACCAGCTTGAGTCATTAAATTACAAATATAAATCTTATGACCTTTTGCTTCCAATACTGCCTTTTTGATCCCCCCAACTAAAAGATTTGGCAGAATGCTAGTATACAAACTTCCAGGTCCAATAATAATAATATCCGCATTCTCGATGGCATTAACAGCTTCTTGTAATGGCAATACATCTGGAGGTGACAAATATACGCGTTTAATCCGTGTATTAAACGTCGGAATTTTTGATTCACCTTTTACAATTGTCCCATCTATTAATTCAGCTAGTAATGTAATTCGTTGATTGGCTGCTGGTAAAACTTTACCATGTACATTTAATACTCGACTCATTTCGCGAATAGCATGCGAAAAATCCCCCGTTATTTCAGTTAATGCCGTAAGCATTAAGTTACCGAGAGAATGACCACCTAATTCTTCTTTCCCTTTAAAACGATATTGAAACATCTCTTCAACTAATGGTTCTACTTCAGATAATGCTGCAATAACATTTCGAACATCACCGGGTGGTGGAATCGCGAAGTCATCACGTAATCTCCCTGAACTTCCGCCATCATCTGCAACAGTTACAATTGCGGTCAAATCTACAGGATATTTCTTTAACCCACGAAGTAATGTAGACAGACCCGTGCCGCCACCGATGAGAACAATCCGCGTTTGTTTTTTTTGCATAAGGTTATCCCTTTCTCTTTGCAATGTCGCGATGGGTAATCACTGTCGGTGCATGCTGATCAAGATGGTTGCCAAAGTATTCTGCTAATGTAACCGAACGATGTTGTCCACCTGTGCATCCAAAGGCAATGATTAATTGCGTTTTCCCTTCTTTTTTATAAAGCGGTATCATAAATTCAAACAAATCCATTAATTTTCCAATTAACGTATTTGTTTCATCATACTTTAATACATATGATGAAACTTCTTCATCTAACCCCGTTTTAGGTCGGAGTTCCTCTATATAATATGGGTTTGGTAAAAAACGGATGTCAAAAACCAAATCTGCATCGATTGGCATGCCATATTTGAAGCCAAAAGACATGACATTCACTGTAAATTTTCGAGAATCCACGCCTGAAAATTGTGCAATGATCCGTTGTCGTAATTCTCTTGGTTTCATACTTGACGTATTATAAATATATTGAGCACGTTCTTTGACATCTGCTAGTAATTCACGCTCATGATGAATTCCTGTTAGTGGTAAACCATTTTCAGATAATGGATGTGAACGACGTGTTTCCTTGTATCGACTCACTAGCGTTTCATCATCTGCATCCAAAAATAAAATCTTTGTTGCAACAAGGTCTTCTCGTTCAATACGATCCAATGCCTCGATTAATGATGAAAAGAAATCACCACCACGCAGGTCCATTACAGCCGCAATACGAGAAATTTCTTTTTTAGATTCTTTCATTAAATTTAAAAAAGTCGGTAATAATGCTGGTGGTAAATTATCGATACAATAAAAGCCCAAGTCTTCAAAACTTCGAATAGCTACTGATTTTCCTGCACCAGACATTCCCGTTATAATAATTAACTCGTTTACTGACTGTAGACTAGGCATTCCATCCATCCCCTTCACACGACATCTGTATTTTTTCTTCTAACAATTGGAATTCTTCTGTATATGTAAAAGTCCCATATTGTGTACCAGATTGTTCCACTGCAAATAATAAGTTCGTGCGATCTCCTTCTGCCATTGGTAAATGCTTGAGATCATCTATAGGGTGCCATTCTAATACACCTTCACGTGTTTCTTTATATGGTATTCCTTGTAAATCCTCTGCTACAAAAGTGAAAAGCATCCACTCATTCACTACTTCTTCTCCATGTCTAATGACCATTGTGTAAACGCCTTTTAGATGTGGTTTCATCGCAGTAGTGCCTGTCTCTTCTCGAAATTCACGAACTGCTGCTTCGAAAATAGACTCTCCACTTTCAATTTTCCCTCCAGGTGCAACATACCAACCGCGTCGTGGCTTCTTTAATAAAAGTACTTTGCCGTCTTTTTTTACTAATAAATTGGCGATTCTCTGCACACACGACACCTCATTTCTAACAATTCTAATAATCTTTATTATACATTTTTCCACTGTCCGAGTACAAAGGAATAATCTAAAAACACAATTTCGGGTGATTTATTTCAATCAGTCACTGGTTGTTAGCATTACTTAACAAATGTGTTTATCACCACTCGGCCAGGCATTATCACTACTCTTCTGTACGAAACAGTGTAGAATAATCTGGGCTACACGCATTATCATATTCGTTATTAATAAATCCACTAAATGTCGCATGATAAGGTTACAATAACTATTTCTATACAGCTCAAGTATATAAAAAGAGGCTGTTTCCGTCAGTCGAGGGAACCGATAGAAACAGCCACAACAATATTCCTATTATAAAAAGGGGTTATTACCTTATTTACTATACACAATCATTATTTCAACTTTATGACAACTGTATTAAGAAAACGTTAAAAAGATTATTTGACTGCAAATTTCTCTTTAAGTTCTTCAACGTAATGTTGAACAACTTGGGCAGCAATACTTCCATCACCAGTTGCCGTAACGATTTGTCGTAATGTTTTGTCACGTACATCACCAGCAGCATAAATACCTGGTACGGATGTTTCCATTTCCGCATTCGTTTTGATGTATCCGGCTTCGTTTAGAATTCCTAGGTTTTCGAATGGTTTAGTAAGTGGCAACATTCCGATATAAATAAATACACCGTCAGCTTGTACTTCTTGTTCAGTACCATCTACAGTAGAAACAAGTGTTACGCTACCTACTTTACCGTCCTTTTCATTTACTTCTTTAACAGTATTATTCCAGATAAAATCTATTTTCTCATTTGCAAATGCACGATCTTGAATAATCTTTTGTGCACGTAATTTATCGCGACGGTGTACGATTGTTACTTTGTCAGCAAAACGAGTTAAGTACATCCCTTCCTCTACTGCAGAGTCCCCGCCTCCTACAACGATCAGGTTTTTATTCTTAAAGAATGCACCATCACATACTGCACAATAGCTAACTCCACGGCCACCAAGTTCTTTTTCACCTGGTACACCCATTTTTTTGTATTCTGCACCTGTTGTAATAATGATTGCACGTGTTTTATATTCTTTTGAACCTGCTTTGATAGTTTTGTACTCTTCTCCATCGATGATTTCAGTGACATCACCATAAGCATATTCTGCACCGAATTTTTTGGCATGTTCAAACATTTTAGTAGATAATTCAGGTCCTAAAATAGATTCAAAACCTGGGTAGTTTTCAACCTCTTCTGTGTTGGCCATTTGTCCACCAGGGATTCCTCGTTCTAACATTAAAGTAGCAAGGTTGCCACGTGAAGTGTAAACTGCTGCAGTCATACCTGCAGGACCAGCACCTATAATCACAACGTCATAAATTTTTTCTTCTGACATATCTGTTCCTCCTAAGTTGTTCCTGTTTCATTAGTTTTAATCTTAGAGTATAGCCATTGTTTATGACAAGATATCTGCCTTAGATAAAGTAAAACTTCCATCAGTGGGAGGTTTTCTTCATCCCCACTGATGGTTAGTTGAACCAATCGGGCTTTTACGGGCAGTTATCCCCCATCTATCTTCTTTGCTTCTCTCTCAATCTTGTGGTGGGGGTATTACTGCCCGTTAATGCGGGATAAAGGAATTACTTATCGAAAAGAGGTAAATATTGTATTAATTCGTTCACATATTTTGTTAATGTAGCTGGAGAAATACCATAATATGTTGCGATAGACTTTTTGGTAACATTTTTCATACGAGATGATTTATACATATATTCAGTAGCGGCAGCTAGAGCATTAGGATTCTTGAATGCATAGCTATCCTCTAATGCACGTTCACATAATACAAACCACATTTGGAATAAAAATGTATCATTTAATTTTAACGGTTTAACGTCATTGTATAAGATTTCTACAACTTCTATAGAGCGCAAAAATGGCTTTAATGTGCCATCATCTTCAAGAAAATCATGGTCTAGTGTGTAGGCTAAAAACAGCTTTTCTATCGCTGAATAATTATCGATTCGAATCCAACTTGGATGAGCGAGAATTTCTTGTTGATGTGGTGATTTTCCGACTAGAAATATCCCTAATAAACGTTCACTTCTATATTCGCTCTCTAATTTCCCCACGATAAAATCACGATTCAACTCAATCGAATCAGGATCAAACACTTCATCGTGCATTGACCAAGGTTCATAACCTACTTTTTCGGGGTCAATTTCTATTAATTTATCCCAAGTTAATCTTGCTTCTTTTTCATATCCAGAGAAATAAGCTGCATGAGAAAGCCAAAAATAATAGCCCGGATCTCCTTCAAAGCCCTGTCGCTTTATGCTTTGCAACCATTTGTAAGCATCCTCATAACAACCAATTAAGGCAAGAGTGGCACCAAGTTTATACCGGTGTTCAAAAGAAAATGGGCTAAGTTTCACAAGTAATTCTGTTAATGCTTGTAATTCATCTTCATCTTTTTCGTAATAGGCCATTACCGTTAAATTACATAGAGCGTGTAAATTCCCATAGTTTCCTTGTAATACTTCATGTAATAATGCTCTCGCTTGCTCAGAGTCACCTTTATAAAAATACGCAAGCGATAAATTATTATAGGCTGCCCAGAAGTCGGGTTGATCTGATATGATGTTTTCTAAAATCTCAATCGCTTCATCAAGCTTCCCTTGCTCCATTAATTTTCTTGCCTTTTCTTGTAAGTACACAACTTCACGATCCAAAGAATTTCCAGAGACTGTATTTTCCTCCATTGATGTTGCAAAATCAATTATTTCTATTGCCTCATCTGCATACTCTCCCATTTCATCAAGGCGTAAATATTCTTCAGCAAAATACTTTGCATCCTCTGTCAAACCAACTTGTGCAGATCCTTCTGCTAAAAACAATAATATTTCAGGTTCATTCGGATCAAGCTCATTTGCTTTTCTTAATAATTCTAATGCGTGATCAATACGACCAGCTTCCATTTCGACGATAGCATATTGTAGTAAAATTAAGGAATCCTCTGGGCTAAGTTCAGCCGCTCTGCGCAAATATTTTAGTGCTTTTTCTTCTTGATCACGATTTAATGCTTGTACTGCTTTTTTATAATAAAATTCACCATTTGGAATAAAGGACACAACATTTTTTCGAGTATTTTTTTCACTTTTCATATCCTAAAATTTTCCTCCGAAAAACAATAAGGAACGTTATTATACGTTCCTTAGACATAGTATCCTATATTATAACATAGTTTAGTGTTTTTCATGGCGTTTTTGAAGAACTCCTAAAACTTCGTACAAATCTAATTTTTGTTCTTGTAATAGCACTAATAAATGATAAATTAAATCTGCTGCTTCCCATTTTAATTCTTCAGAGTCGCGATTTTTTGAAGCAATCACAACTTCTGTTGCCTCTTCGCCGACTTTTTTACAAATTTTATCGACACCTTCATTAAATAAATACGTTGTATAAGCACCTTCAGGCATTTCTTCTTCACGGCCTTTAATAACATTTTTCAATGTTTCCAAAATATCTATTGAGCCAACTGAAGCATCTTTTTCCTTTATAACTTCAGTGAAACAAGATATTGTTCCGTTATGGCAAGCTGGTCCATTTGGTAAAACTTCCATAACCAAAGCATCTTGATCACAATCTGCACGCATTGCAACTACCTTTTGTGTATTACCACTAGTTTCACCTTTATGCCAAAGTTCTTGTCTTGCACGACTGAAGAACCATGTTTCGCCTGTTTCGATTGTTTTTTCTAGTGATTCCTTATTCATATAAGCTACTGTTAACACTTCTTTTGTTTGTACATCTTGAACAACTGCTGTGATTAAGCCTTTATCATCAAATTTAAGATTTTCAATCATCTTACTGCCACTCCTTTTTGTTTTAAGCTGACTTTCACTTCTGCAACACTTGTTTCTTTATAGTGAAAGATCGAAGCGGCTAATGCTGCATCAGCATCAACATCATGTAATACTTCATAGAAATCATTTGCTTTCCCTGCACCACCACTTGCGATAATTGGTACATTTACGGCATCACGGATTGCTTTTGTTAATGGTAAATCGAATCCGTTCTTTTCTCCGTCCTGATCCATACTTGTTACAAGTAATTCACCTGCACCAAGTGCGACGGCCTCCTTAGCCCACACTACAGCTTCTTTGTCAGTCTTATTTCGCCCACCATGCGTATAGACCATCCATGTGCCATCTTCTTCGCTCCATTTTGCATCAATCGCAACAACAATACATTGTGCCCCGAAATAATCAGAGCCTTCTTTTATCAGTTCAGGGCGATTAATCGCTGAGGAATTAATCGATACTTTGTCTGCACCAGCACGTAGCAATCGTTTCATATCTTCCAGCGTTCTGATACCGCCACCTACTGTAAATGGAATAGCAAGAGCTGTCGCTGTTTTACGAACCACATCGATCATCGTCTCACGGCCTTCATGTGAAGCGGAAATATCTAAGAATACTAGTTCATCTGCACCTTGTTCGTTATAAAATTTCGCTAGTTCAACTGGATCTCCAGCATCACGAAGCGAAACAAATTGAATACCCTTAACAACGCGTCCCTCTTTGACATCTAGACATGGAATAATTCGTTTTGTGAGCATTATTCTGCCTCCTCCAATGCCTCTTGTAGAGTAAAGCGTCCTGCATATAAGGCTTTACCTATGATAACGCCACTAACTGTCGAATTTTGTGCTGCAGCCTTAACCTTCTCAATATCTTCTAATGCACTAATACCACCAGACACAATGATTTCAGCACCCGTTTCTTGTGCTAATTGAATATTAGCTTCAATATTTGGACCTGCTAGTGTACCATCTGTTGCAATATCAGTGAAAATAAAATACTTTGCGCCAGCTTTCGCAAAATTTTGACCGACTTCAATAGCTGATTGATCAGAGGTTTCTATCCAACCATGAGTTGCGACCATACCATCTTTTGCATCTAAACCAATCACAATTCGTTCAGGCCCAAATTCTTTGATAAAGCCTTTTACTAGTTCTGGCTCACGAATAGCTAAGCTTCCGATAATCACGCGATCTACACCGTTTTCTAGGTAATAACGAACATCTTCTTCGGAACGTATACCGCCACCGATTTGAACCTTTAGTGGTAACTCTTTTGCCACACGAATAACTTCTGCAGCATGTGTACGTTCTCCATCTTTCGCACCATCTAGATCCACCATATGTACATAGCTTGCACCTGCCTCTGCAAAACTCTTTGCCATTTCGAATGGAGAGTCCGCATAGACAGTTTCTCGTTCATAATCTCCTTTAAAGAGTCGTACACATTTTCCACCTCTCATATCGATAGCTGGAAATATTTGAATTGAACTCATGATACCGCAACCCCTTTCTCTACTGCGCGAAGCCATTGTTGTAATAAATAAACACCACACTCACCAGACTTTTCAGGGTGGAATTGCATACCGGTCACCAAACCTTTTTGTACTATTCCAGGAACTTTAATATCGCCATATTCTGCATATGCAATTAAATCTTCTTCGTTCATGTCTGTTGCAAAATAGGAATGCACGAAATAGACATAGCGTTCCTTTGGTAATTGCTCTAACCAAGTTGGCGTTTTAGCAAATTGCAAATCATTCCATCCCATATGTGGTACTCGATATGATTTTCCTGAAGCATCTTTACCTGAAAACTGTTTAATACACCCATTAAAAATGCCTAGACCTTGCCAAAATCCATTTTCTTCACTTTTCTCAAATAAAAGCTGCATTCCTAAACAAATACCAAGGAGAGGCTTTTTCGTAGCGATTACTTCTTTAAATAGTGATACAAGCCCAGTATCTTGCAATTTCTTCATAGCATCTTGAAATGCACCAACACCAGGTAGTATTAGTGCATCACATTGCAATAAGCTTTTTTGGTCTGCAGAAATAACAACTTCACAGCCTAAACGCTTAATCGCTTGTTCAACGCTAAAAAGATTCCCCATTCCATAATCGATCACACCGATTTTCATGTTAACAACCCCTTCGTTGATGGTACCCCTTTAACACGTGGATCAATTTGAACAGCATCATCAATCGCCCTTGCTAATGCTTTGAAAATAGCTTCAATAATATGGTGCGTATTATGTCCATAAGGAACGATAACATGTACATTCATACGAGCTTCTAATGCAAATTTCCATAGAAATTCATGTACAAGTTCAGTATCAAATGTGCCAACTTTTTGAGCTGGAATTTCTGCACGGAATTCTAAATGTGGACGATTTGAACAATCGATTACCACTTGTGCAAGTGCATCATCCATTGGTATAAATGCATTGCCATAACGTTTTATTCCTTTTTTATCACCGAGTGCTTCTTTAATTGCTTGTCCAAGCACAATACCTAAGTCTTCCGTAGTATGGTGATCGTCAATTTCTGTATCGCCATGTGCTACGATTTTGCCATTGAAAAGACCATGCTTCATGAATAGGTCGAGCATATGGTCCATAAAAGGTACACCTGTTTCGACCGTGGCTTTGCCTTCACCATCTAAATCGATTTCAACGGCTATCTGAGTTTCGTTTGTCTTACGTTCTATATTTGCGTAGCGAGCCATCCTATTCCTCTCCTTTTTCCCATCCGCGTGATTCCACTGCTCTTGCATGTCCTTCCAATCCCTCAAGACGAGCTAGTCTTGCAATTTTCGGCGTATTTTCAGCCCATGTTTTTTCTGTATAATACACCACGCTTGTTTTTTTTATAAAATCATCCACATTTAACCCACTCGCGAAGCGTGCAGTACTATTTGTTGGTAATACGTGGTTCGTACCTGCAAAGTAATCACCAACTGGTTCTGAGCTATATCTTCCTAAGAAAATGGCACCTGCATTTCGAATTTGTTCACTCACTTTTTGTGCATTTACAGTGACAATTTCTAAATGTTCAGGCGCTAATTGATTGATCGCTAGTATTGCTTGTTGCATTGATTCTGCAATATAGATTCGTCCAAAGTTTTCAACAGATTGTCTAGCAATAGCCATACGTGGTAAGGATTGTAACTGTTCTTCTACTTGTGCTTGTACGTTCTCAGCAAGATGTTCACTTGTTGTCACAAGAATTGGACATGCCATTGCATCATGCTCTGCTTGTGAAAGTAAATCTGCAGCGATTTCATCTGCATAAGCGGATTCATCCGCAATAATGGCAATTTCACTTGGTCCTGCGATCATATCGATTGCAACTTCACCGAATACTTCTCTTTTTGCTAATGCTACGAAAATATTCCCTGGTCCAGTAATTTTATCTACCGCTTGAATCGTTTCAGTACCATAAGCAAGTGCTCCTATCGCTTGAGCTCCACCCATTTTATAGATTTCTTCGATTCCTAAAATAGAGGCTGCTGTCAATACTGCAGCTGGAAGCTTACCATCCTGTCCACAAGGCGTCGCTAAAACGATTCGTTCGACACCTGCAACTTGGGCTGGAATAACATTCATTAAAACAGAGGAAGGATAAGCTGCTGAACCACCTGGAACATATAAGCCTACAGAAGCGAGAGGTAAAATACGTTGACCTAACCATGATCCATTTGCGAGATTTAATTGATAACCATCTCGTTTTTGTTGCTCATGATATAAACGAATATTAGCAGCTGCTTCTGTTAAATCTTGTACCAACTGAGGATCTAATGATGCAACAGCTTCTTTAATTTCTTGCTCAGTTACACGTAATTGATCAAGTGCGATACCGTCCCATTTTTTACTATAGGCTTTAACTGCTGCATCTCCCTTTGTCCGTACATCAGCTAGCACTTGACGAACTGTTTTTAACTGTTCTTCGTTACCACCTTCTAAAGGTCTTTTTAATGAAATATTATCTGTTAACGCTTCAATTTTCATAGCAAATCCTTCTCTCATTTCACACATTTTTTGAGTCGTTTCACTAAATCTAAAATCCGCTCATTTTTCATACGATAACTAACTGGATTAGCAATTAATCTTGATGAAACATCTGTGATAAATTCGTATTCGACAAGTCCATTTTCTTTTAATGTTTGGCCTGTAGATACAATATCAACAATGCGATCTGCAAGACCAATCATTGGAGCTAATTCAATAGAACCGTTTAATTCAATGATTTCTACTTGTTCCCCTTTTTCACGATAGTAATCCGAAGCTACAGTTGGATATTTTGTCGCAATGCGAGGTGCAATTTCATTTAATGTTGTATTAGGTAATCCAGCAGACGCAATATGACATTTACTAATATTCAGATCCAGTAGCTCATGCACTTCTCGATGTTGTTCTAGTAAAACATCTTTCCCTGCTATTCCAATATCTGCTACACCATGTTCTACATAAGTGGGAACGTCCATCGGTTTGGCTAATATAAAGCGTATTTTCTCTTGCGGTATTTCAATCATTAACTTGCGTGACATTTCAACATTTTCAGGTAATTCGAAACCTGCTTCGATTAACATTTCATAGGCTTCCTCGAAAATACGACCTTTTGGCATGGCTATTGTTAACTCATTCATGGACGATTCCTCCTTGCCCAATTCGTACAACTTCTGCAAAATGATTCTCAAATGCTGTTAAATTTTCTAAGCCTTCCATCGATTGCAATGTAGTACGTTTCCCTTGTGCACGCAGTTTTTCAGCTGTTGCAAGTGCTTCAGCAAGTTGTGGTGCTACAAATAAAACAAGTACTTCTTTGTTGTCTTTCTCTTTCTGAGAGATGACTTCCAATAGATGATCTACTCGAAGACCAAATCCTATCGCACCAACTTCTGTGCCGAATTCTTTAAGTAATCCATCATATCTGCCACCGTTTCCAAGAGGGAAACCTGAACCAGTTGCAAATACTTCGAAAAGCATTCCCGTGTAATAATTCATATGACTTGCTAGCGTAAAGTCGAAAGCAATGTATGAAGTAGCATCCGCAATTTCTAAAATGGATGCTAACTGTTCCATATAAATAAATGCGTCTTTTTCATATACATATTTTGCAATCTCTCGAATACTTTTCATCTCTGAAGCATCTTCGATAAAGGATAATAACGTTTGTTCATTTTCAGTTGGTAAGTTATATGAAACAACGGCTTCCTCAAAACCTACGATATTTTTGTATACAAGCAAGCTATGTAATGCCGAAAACTGTTTTTCGTTTTGTACATTCTTCTTGATAATGGCATCCAAAATTCCTGCATTGCCGATTGTAATCTTAAATTCTTCTACTCCTAATGCTTTTAATAAATGAATAGCTGTTAAGATGACTTCAGCATCTGCATATACAGATGAATCACCAATAATTTCAATCCCCATTTGTTCAAATTCTGCAGGACGTCCACCTTCTAATTGTTGTGCACGGAAGACATTTGCAAAATAAGAGAGACGTAATGGAATTTTCTCTTTTAATAATTTAGAAGAAGCAACACGTGCAATGGGTGTTGTCATATCTGGACGAAGTACTAATGTATTACCTTGACTATCTACTAGTTTAAAGAGTGAAGGATCCACAATTGCTGAAGCTTTACCAACTGTATCGTAATACTCAAGTGTTGGTGTTTGTATAAAGTCGAACCCTCTTAAACGAAGAAATTCACGACCCGTTTGTCGAATAACTTCTTTCTTTTCAAAAATCTTTGGAAATGTATCGCGCATTCCAAGCGGTTTTTCAAACTTTCGAATTGGTGACATTTTTACACTTCCTAATCTGTATACTTTAATGTACTAGAGTGTTAGAGTGATGATGTATGAAAGTATTCTATATTAAGAAAAACACGAAGTCAAGTACTCATAGCAAATATGTGCATAAGTTATGACTTTTTTGAATTAACTGATTCTTTTGAAGCCATTTCTTCCTTTGTATAAATAATCCGCATTGGGTTACCGCCAGCAAATGCTCCCGGAGGTACATCTTTGTTCACTAATGTCATGGCAGAAATAATAGCATCATCTCCAATTACTACTCCTGGCAGAATCGTAGAATTTGCTCCAATCATGACACGATCCCCAATTACTACATCTCCTAGTCGATATTCATTTATTAAATATTCATGCGCTAGAATTGTTGTATTAAAACCTATAATCGTATCACTTCCTACTTTAATTTTTTCAGGAAACATGGTATCTGGTGTTACCTTTAAAGCAAATGCTGTCTTTTCTCCCACTTCCATCTTTAAAAAAGTACGATACAACCAGTTCTTTACAGATAGAAAAGGCGTATAGCGAGCCATTTCTATAACAATAAAGCATTTAACTACTTTCCAAAAAGATACCGTATTATAAATTTGCCATAATGACGTAGATCCTGACACTGGATATCTTTCTGTTCTACGCATTGACCTGCTCCTCTACGATTGTTATTAAATCAGACATGTGATGCAACATATAATCCGGTTTGAATTGCATTAAAAATTCTTCCCCTTTCATGGACCAGGCTACTCCTGCTGTTCTAACTCCAGCATTTTGGCCACCTACTATATCATGTGAGTTATCGCCGATCATCAAAACATTTTCTTTTTCTAAATGCATTTTTTTAAGAGCTAAAAGAATAGGCTCTGGATCAGGCTTGACATGTTTCACATCATCCATACTCACTACAACTTCAAATAAGTCTTCAATACCTAATAAACGAATTCCTTTTGATAAAGAATCTAAACTTTTAGTCGAAACTATCGCTAATCGAATCCCTTTTTCTCGTAAAGCGAGTAATGTAGATTTCACGCCTTCGAATTCTTTTGCCAATTCATTATGATGTTCGTCGTTCCATCGGAGATATTGTTGAACCCATTCCTCTGCTCTCAAGGGATCAATTGTGGAAAATGATTCAATTAATGATGGCCCAATAAACGGAATCATGTCATCTCTTGTAAATTTCCCGGGAAATTCCGGTTCTAGTACATGCAAAAATGTTTGTATAATTAGTTCATTTGTGTCTAATAATGTACCGTCAAAGTCGAATAGTAATCCTTTGATTTTTCTAGTTGTCATAAGATACAACTCCTTTTTTTTAAATGGAATATGGAAATATTATTACAAAGATAAAAATTTATTTCCATTAAATCGACTGATACATTTACTTGGAATTTCGATAAATATTTCCCTAAATAAACGAATCGCCGTATCACTACAGAGACCCTAAATCCTTGTAATCAAGGAAATTAGTGATATAACCCATAGTAATATCGGCGAATTTTTCATATTAGATTCTTATTGATCTTTATATCGAACTGGTGGTTTGATAGTTAGTCGGCGATAGATGATTAAAATAACACCTACTACCAAGCCAACTAGTGATACGATTTGTGCTATACGTAAATTACCGTCGATTAGTAAACTATCTGTTCTCATACCTTCGATAAAGAAACGGCCAAATGAATACCACATAATATATGTGAGGAATATTTCTCCACGACGTAAGTTCGCTTTACGAAGTAGTAGTAAAACAATTAATCCAACAAAATTCCATGCAGATTCATATAAAAATGTTGGATGATGATAGAAACCATTGACATTCATTTGCTCAATAAGCCAGTTTGGTAAATGAAGTCCTTCTAAAAATGAGCGTTCTACTACACCGCCATATGCTTCTTGGTTCATAAAATTACCCCAACGACCAACAATTTGACCAATGAATAGGGATGGAGCTAATATATCAACGACTTTCCAGAAGCTAATACCTCGTTTTTTAGTGAAAACATAAGCAGTAATAAATGCACCGATCAGTGCCCCATGTATTGCTATACCACCATGCCAAATCTTAATAATTTCACTTGGGTGCGAAGCATAATATGGCCATTCAAACGTTACATAATATATACGCGCACAAATGATTGAAATAGGCACTGCCCAAATTAGCAAATCTGTTAAAATATCTTCATCAAAGCCTCGTTTCACCATTTCTCTTTGTCCTACAAAGTAGGCAATAATAATTCCACAGGCAATGATAATGCCATACCAGCGTACTGAGATTGGGCCAAGTTCCAGTGCAACTGGATTAATAGCCAATAAAATTGAATCCATAATAATTTGTTACTCCTTTCACTAGCAAACCAAGTCGAATTTAAACTTCATCTTTTGCTTCAATAACACTATCTAATCTACGTGAAAATTCTTCTGCTGCATTAATACCGAGATTCTTTAATCGATGGTTCATCGCAGCAACTTCTATAATAACAGATAAGTTTCGACCAGGACGTACTGGAATTGTTAACTTGGGTAGCTCTGTATCAATAATTTTCATCGTTTCTGTCTCTAAACCTAAACGGTCATATGTTTTATCAGAATCCCATGTTTCTAAATCAATTACTAATGAAATTCGCTTATGTTTTCGAACAGCACTAGCTCCGAACAACGTCATAATATCAATAATGCCGATCCCACGTATTTCAAGTAAATGATCAATTAATGGTGGTGCATTACCAACTAATGTAGTTTCACCTTCTTGGCGAATTTCGACACAGTCATCCGCAACGAGGCGATGTCCCTTTTTAACTAACTCAAGTGCTGTTTCACTTTTCCCTACTCCACTTTTACCTGTGATTAAGACACCAATTCCATATATATCAACTAACACACCATGGACAGCTGTTGTTGGTGCTAAACGACTTTCTAAAAAATTTGTCAATAAACTTGAGAAACGAGTTGTTGACAATTTTGTCGATAATACAGGTACATGATGTTCTTCAGAAGCTACTATTAAAGCTTCTGGTACTTCCATATCATGTGAGATAATAATTGCAGGTGTATCTTGAGAACATAGCTTATTCATTCGATCAAATTGAACATCCCGGGATAACATCTCAAAAAACGATAGTTCTGTTTTCCCTAAAAGTTGCACACGTTTGGCAGGATAATGGGTAAAATAACCCGCCATTTCAAGACCTGGACGTGAAATATCGCTCGTTACAATATGCCGACCGATCCCTTCCTCACCACTAATAAGCTTCAGATTCAATACTTCCATTATATCTTTCGTACTAACCTGATCCAAAGCCATCATCACTCCACCTTCCGAATAACCATAAATAGAAACAACATGAACATATTTTAGCATAAAATTAAAAGCGGAACACACCCGTTTAGCTCAGCACTACACTATCTCTTTAATCACAATATCTAAATATATCTAAATAAAGCCGGATAAGTTTCTCCTTACCCGGCTTATCAATATTCATCACAATAAAAAAACTAGCTTTCCCCTCAATGAAAGCTAGTTAAAAATTCTTATTTTTTTTCTGAAAGCCATTTAGCTACAGCGTCTAATTCAGCTCCAGAAACTAAACCAGCAGGCATGTTACCTTTACCATTTTTCAAAACATCTTTGATTTGATCTTCTGATAAGGTAGCACCGATTTTTCTCAAATCTGGACCTACAGAGCCTTCTAGATTGTTACCGTGACAAGAGATACATTTTTGTTTTGCCACTGCTTCGGCATCAACTTTTGTCGTTTCGGTAGTTTTTTCTTGGGTTGTTGTATTATTTGCTGTGTTATCCTTTGTTTCTGTAGTTGTAGTTTCGTTCGTTGTGGTTTTTTCTTTATTAGTAGTACCACAAGCGCCTAATACTAATGCAGAACCGAGTAACATTGCAAGTAGTGCTTTTTTCATGAAGAACCCTCCTATAAAAATTTGTAATAACTTACGTAGTAAGTATACCAAATTCAAGTATAAATTAAACCTGACTAATTTATGTATTTGTGTCTCTTTTATGCCGATAGAACTATCAAGAAAGTCCATTCACAATATATTTTACACTTCCAAAGGTTTTCACACCCTTAATATTGGAAAATATATATAAGTATACACCTTCTATATATACATTTTTTGTATTTATATTGTGACAAATTGTTGTTTTATTTTTTGAATCAAATTTCTCTAGCAAATTGTAATTGACCACTTATTAGCTGCTTTAGATATTTCTAAGACATCATCAATATTAATTTCCAAATCTTCAGCAATTTCATTGACCATTTTTATATCCATACGCTCTAAAGCAATCGTTAATTGAAGATAAGGTTGCATGATTGAGCTACTTCCTGATATGGTTTCTACCACTTCATCTGATAATGGTAACTGCATAAGAATGTTATTCATCGGTCTTTGCAATAACGCATCTATCAATGAAAACATTCCAACTAAAAAATACTCGGACGTATTTCGTTTTCTGTTATATTTCGCTAATAATTCACACATTTTTGCACGACATAAAGAAGTTTTCATTAGCTCATCAAACGCACCAGCTGGATTGTATTTTTGAGATTCACGAAACGTCAAAATGTATATCCATTTCTTTAAATCCTCTAATCCTAAATGCAATATTGCTTGCTTAATCGATCGAATTTTAGATTTCGAACGTTTTGATGAAGAATTGATTAATTGCATGAGTTTATATGACAAAGCTATGTCGTGCTCGATTCCCTCAGCAATATGATCAATATCAGGTTCTTCCATACGAAGCAACGCAATAACTCGGTAATATTGCAATAAGTTCGCAGGAATTTCATTACCACGAATAATCTGTGGTTGCATAAAGAAATAACCTTGGAACAATTTATAACCTATTTGAATTGCCTCTTGATATTGTTCCCTAGTTTCAACTTTTTCTGCAAGCAATGCGATATGGGGAAATTCATTCTTTACTCGTTCTTCAATTTGATGTCTTTCTTCTTTAGTAGAAATTAAAAAGTCGACTTTAATAATGTCTGTATATTTAAATAATTCATGGTAATATTTTACATCACCTTTCATGATAAAGTCATCTAAAGCAATTCGATAGCCTTTTGCTTTTAGTTCTTTCACACGTCGTATTAACTTTTTCGTAATTGGTACATCTTCAAGAATTTCAACTACAACTTGCGAAGGATTAAGATGATCGAAAATATCACTCATTAATAGATTTTCAGTAAAATTGATAAAGCATGGTCTACCATTTGCCAATTCCTCAAAGCCAATTGAAAAGAATGAATTGATGATGACATCAACTGTTGCTAAATCTGAATCAATTTCTGGAAATTCATTTTTTCCATTCCCATTTCTATATAACAATTCATATGAATAGACTTGTTCTAGGGTGTTGAAAATTGGTTGTCTGCCAATGAAAACCTCCATCGATTTTCTCCTTTACTACATTTTTACTAGTATTATAGCATTTTTTTCAAAAAAAATTAATTAACTTATTTCAGTTGAATCAATTTCATTAATCCATTTTCGGTTTTTAAACACGAACATTTCAACACATTAACTTTTCAATATTCAGATTTGGATGTTCCGCTACAGACGGCGCTTTCCACGGGCTTGGCTTCAATCTCCTCGGGCCAACAAGATGTTGGTCACGAAGCCGTTGCCACAGGACGTGGCGTTCTTAGGCTTTGTTCCTTAAAACCGTTCCTGCGGGGCTTTCAGCTCAAGCTTTTCCCGTAGGAGTCGCCGTCTTTC
>DATMJF010000439.1:0-2481 GCA_035554455.1 Rummeliibacillus sp. | reverse complement strand
AGAATATGCAGATGTTATTAAAAACTCAAAACTAATCATTTGGAATGGACCAATGGGTGTATTTGAAATAGATGCATTTGCAAATGGTACAAAAGCTGTTGCAAATGCAATGGCAGAAACAAATGGCTATACAATTATTGGTGGCGGTGATTCAGCAGCAGCAGTCGAAAAATTCCAAGTAGCTGATAAAATGGATCACATTTCAACTGGTGGCGGTGCCTCTCTTGAATTTATGGAAGGCAAAGAATTACCGGGTGTTGTCGCATTAAACAACAAATAATAGTTATAGATGGAGGTACTTCACAATGCGTAAACCTATTATTGCTGGTAACTGGAAAATGTACAAAACATTATCAGAAACAATTGAATTTGTAGAAGCAGTTAAAGCATCTGTTCCAGCAACAGACAAAGTGGACTCAGTGATTTGTGCTCCAGCTCTATTTTTACCATCTCTTGTAAAAGAAGCAGAAGGTTCAAATTTAGCAATTGGTGCTCAAACGATGCACTATGAAAATGAAGGGGCTTTTACTGGTGAGATAAGCCCAGTTCAATTAGAAGATATCAAAGTTCAATATGTTATATTAGGTCATTCAGAACGACGTCAGTATGACAACGAAACGGATGAAGGTGTCAATAAAAAAGTACATGCAGCATTTGCTCATAACTTAACACCCATCATCTGTGTTGGCGAAACATTAGAAGAACGAGAAGCAAGTAATACAGTTGTAAAAGTTTCTTCTCAAGTCGGCGCAGCACTTAAAGGTTTAAATGCTGAACAAGTTGCTAAAACTGTCATTGCATATGAACCGATTTGGGCAATTGGGACGGGTAAAACAGCTACTGCTCAAGATGCCAACGAAGTATGTGCAGCCATCCGTAAAACAATAGAAGAAGTAGCGGGCGACGTTGCTGCAGAGATGATTCGTATTCAATATGGTGGTAGTGTGAAACCAGAAAACGTAGTAGAATTACTATCGATGGAGCATATTGATGGTGCTCTAGTTGGTGGAGCAAGTTTAATACCAGAATCATACTTGAAATTATTGGAGGCCGGGGCAAATGCCTAATAAACCAGTAGCATTAATTATTTTAGATGGTTTAGGCTTACGCGACGAAATATTCGGTAATGCAGTAGCGCAAGCGAAGAAACCAAATTTGGACCGTTATTGGAATTCCTTTCCGCACAACACACTGACAGCATCAGGAGAAGAAGTAGGACTTCCAGCGGGACAAATGGGGAACTCAGAAGTCGGACACTTAAATATAGGTGCTGGCCGTATTGTCTATCAAAGCTTAACAAGAATTCACAAGGCTATTAAAGATGGTGATTTCTTTACAAATGAAGCACTATTAGCTGCAGTCAATCATGCAAAACAAAATCATTCAAAATTACACATTATGGGTCTTTTATCTGATGGTGGCGTACATAGTCACTATGAGCATTTATTTGCCTTATTGAAATTAGCAAAAGACCAAGGCTTAGAAGAAGTATATGTACATGGCTTCCTAGATGGTCGCGATGTGGGTCCAAAAACAGCAGTAGGCTATATCGAAGAAACAGAACGTCAAATGGCTGAAATCGGAGTCGGACAATTTGCTTCTATCAGTGGTCGTTATTACGCAACGGACCGTGATAATCGCTGGGATCGTGAAGAAAAAGTTTATAAAGTATTAGTGGATGGACAAGGTATTGAAGCATCTTCTGCAATTGATGGTGTGGAAGCATCTTATGCGAATGATGTTACAGATGAATTTGTCGTACCATTTGTGATTAAAAATGATGGTAAACCAGTTGCAACAATTCAATCAAACGATGCTGTGATTTTCTTTAACTTCCGACCAGATCGTGCAATCGAATTATCAACTGCTTTTACAAATCCATCCTTTGATGGTTTTACGCGAAGTGAAAATCATCCGCAAAACTTGAAATTTGTTTCATTTAAAAAATATAGCGATAAAGTATTTTCTGAAATTGCTTTCCATGATGACGATTTGAAAAATACCATTGGTGAAGTATTATCAAACAACAATCTTCGTCAATTACGTATTGCAGAAACAGAAAAATACCCTCATGTCACTTTCTTCATGAGTGGTGGTCGTGAAGCAACATTTGAAGGAGAAGAACGTATTCTGATCAATTCTCCAAAAGTTGCAACATATGATTTAAAACCAGAAATGAGTGCTTATGAAGTAACAGATGCACTAGTTGAAGCGATTGAAGCTGACCGTTTTGATGGGATTATTTTAAATTTCGCAAATCCTGATATGGTAGGCCATAGCGGTATGCTAGAACCAACTATTAAAGCAATCGAAACAGTAGATGAATGTTTGGGTAGAGTTGTAGATGCTCTTCTTGCAAAAGGTGGAGCAGCAATTATTACTGCGGACCATGGTAATTCCGATGAAGTGGTAACACTAGAAGGGCAACCAATGACAGCTCATACAACAAATCCTGTGCCTGTTATCATCACAAAAGAAAAT
>DATMJF010000438.1:0-9537 GCA_035554455.1 Rummeliibacillus sp. | reverse complement strand
ACCGTTTTTATAAAGTACAGATTGGTAAGTTTTAAAGCCTGCAATCAATTTATGGCTTTTAGCATTTACTAATTTACCATGAGATACTTTGCAACTAGTTCTTGCAGATGCAGTTGTATCAACAGCTACAACTGCAGATGTAATTACAGATGCCCCTAAAGCAAATGCAGCCGCAGATTTAATAAATTTTTGTGATTTTGTCATGTTCAAATCTCCCTTTAAATAATTACTAGGATCACTTTGTTTTATGTAATTTTTCCACATTTATCCTTCCAGCAATCCTTAAGGAAAATAATAGCACAAAAAAATATCATTTTTCATTACAAATAGCGTTTTTTTATTAATTATATGTAACACAATTTAATTATTATTAATTTTGTATATCTTTTTTATTTATCAACCAAAAATAGTAATATAAATGACATTTATATTACATACTGTTTAATTTCTCATTAAATGTTTCCATAATATGTTTTTGGTCCCATAATTCTATGTTTTAATAGAGATATAATAATAAAACAATATTTTACAAATACCTATACTATTAAAGGAGTTAATTTCAATTGACCAAACTGTCCAGTACAGAAAATTTTGTAGACCAAATTGTAAAACAGGAGTTAGGACATAAAAAAACTATCCCTAGCAAAAAGGGCTATATACAATTATCCAATCTTTTGAAAGAGTTGAATCAGCCTAAAGATGCTATGCATGTTTTGCAAGAAGGACTTCAATTATATCCAACAAGTATTCAATTACACCATGCTATATGGACTTTTTATTCGAAACATAATATACAAAACGGAAAATTAAAACATATACCAAGAACCATCAAAAGATGCCTTCAAAAAAGGCCTATTGGATTTTTTAATTTACTAGAAAATATATTACTCAAAAAGCATCTTTATGTAACCTACCTATCTCTCATAAAAATGCGATTGCAGGAAAATCCGCACCAAATTGATTTATTATCTAAAGTTATTCAGCAGTTATTAAATATTGGTTACTTTGAAGAGACAATCCCCTATTTCGAAACACTTAAAACGTTAGCGAAGGATTCTAAAAGCCTCGCCAGATTAAATATGAAAATAGGTATGGTACATATTCTTAGCGGAAAATTCGAAGAGGCTGAGAAACAATTCTCGTACTGTAGAGAAGAGTTTTCAAATATTCTTTCGGATATCTATCCAGATAATTTTGAAAAACTAGTTATTTTCAATAACGGCGAAAGCTCAATCGAATATTATAAATACATTTATCCAACCAAAAGTGTAGTTGCAACGTTTGACGCAATTGATAAAACTGACAAAGATAAGCCTTTTGCTTATAAGATCTTGAAGAAGCAGGCAGTCGATTTGATATCTCTTAGACGTAGAACCTTAAAAAATTACCATCAAGATATTTCAAGAGAAGACTACTATGAAGTAATTAAAAAGTTTGCACCTTATTATGACAAAAGATTTGCTTATGGTACAAGTCTAGGGGGATACAACGCTTTATTTCTTGGTTCGATGATTCCGGATTGCAAAATTATAGCAATGGCACCTCGAAATCCAGCACATCCTATCTACGGAACAAAAGAGAGGAAGACTACTAAATTCGTACATCCCTTGTCCCATCCTCTAAGAAAAGATATACGGCCAATAGTTTATTTTGATCCAAAAGAAAAAATTGATAATCCGTATATTACAAAAGAAATTATGCAGTCGTATCCAAATGGAGTCTATAAAGAATTCTATTGTGCTGGTCACCGTGTTCCTACTTATTTAAGAGAAACTGGGGTTTTAAAGGAAATTGTGTCATTATTTTTGGAAGAAAAACCAATTCCAGATTATGATCGAAAACTTCACAGAAAATCTGCAGAATATCACCGTGTCTTAGGCATTCACTGTAGAAGACACAACAAATTACGTTGGGCTTTGGATTTAGCAAACAAATCTGTAGAATTAGCTCCAAAATATGATCGTTCATTAGCTCTTCGAATAGAAATTTTGCAAAAGTTAAAAAGATATGATGAATGCATTGCTTATGCAAATGAGGCAATAGAAATTCATCCGGAATTAGCGAAATTTTATATCCTTCTTGCAGATGCTTATGAAGGAAAAGGCAATTTAATAAAAGCTATAGAAGTTTTAAAATCAGCAAATAAAAAAATTAAATCTGGAAAGCTAAAAGAAAAGCTTAATACAATGAAAAAGCAAATTAAATAATAAAAGAATCTTCCATATACGGAAGATTCTTTTATTATTTAATAGTTTATTACTTTGTTAGAAAGACTAAAAGCAGTACATGCTGAGCACCGATTTTATTATTCAACTATTGCAATCATGCCCTGTTCGTCATCAATTTCTAAGCGGATGCTTGCTGCATATGGATCAACATTCATTTCTTCTTGTAGGAATATGCGAATAGCTGCTAACATATTCGCAACTCGATAAATGTCTTTTCGACCATTGTAATAAGCTTCTGCAAAGTAGCCTTCATCGTCATCGAAGTTAAGTTCGATTTCAACGTTTTCTGGCATTACATTAATTTGACGAGCATGATACACGCATAAAGCGTTTATCAAATTATCTTCTGATACGATTATTGTCTCCATGTGTTACGATCCTCATCTCGTCTCTTGTTGCGTTTGAACATTTGGAAGATCTTCATTACGATCATGATTAATGCTAAGATCGCAATGACATTGATAAGTAAACCAAATAAATTACCCATTGCACCCATATGACCTAACATACCGCCAAATAGCATACCTGCTAATCCACCGACCATCATCCCTTTAAGGAATCCGCCTTTTTTCGTTGTAGGATTTGCTGTAGTTGATTTATTGTTGAAGCTTGAGTTTTTATTATCTTGTGTGTTGCTATTTGTATTTGACTTATTACTGAAATTTGAATTATTATTTGAACTTCCGTTTGAATTGAATCCACGTTTTCCTGATTTATAACCTTTGGCTTCCGCTGTTATTGTACCATGATGACTATCCATAACAACTGGACCAACCGTCGAGAAAGCAAGTGTTGCTGCAAATAAAGCTGCTGCAAGTTTTTTCAATTAAAATAACCCCCGTTAATAATTGTATGATTTTTTAACTTACTATTAGTTTATCATTACATCTAAAATTAATAAAATGAAACGCAAGGGCTACATAAAGTGAAACTTCCATCAGTGGGGGTTTTCTTCATCCCCTACTGATGGTTAGTTGAACCAATCGGGCTTTTACGGGCAGTTATCCCCCACCTTTCTTTTTTGCTTCTCTCTCAATCTTGAGGTGAGGGTATTACTGCCCGTTAATGCGGGATAAATTTATTCTTTTTTCGGCAGTATTTATAGCTTTTGATTCTTTAGTGCTTTTACTAGGTCATTAGATTGTGATATAAAAGAGGTCATCTCTGTAGATAAAAAGAATTTATCTTGAGCAAAGGAATACAATCCCTCAATCTTCTCTATAGAACTAGAAGATGTTTCTGCAATGGATTCTAATTCTTGACGGAATGCTACAATTTCATTCATCGCTGCATCTGTTGCAAGGTTAATACTCGACATGCTATTGAACAATTCACTTTCAGATGCAGAAATCTTTTCAAAGAATTCACTTGTAAAACGTGTCATTTCTTGTGTTTTAGCAACATCTTCAGATTTTTCCCTAATATCTTTAGCTAGAAGCTCAACTTTATGTGTGATTTCTTGCACTTTTTTGTTGATATCAACAAGCGCGCTTTTACTTTGCTCAGCAAGTTTGCGAACTTCTTGTGCGACAACAGAAAATCCTTTTCCATGCTCACCTGCTCTTGCCGCTTCTATTGATGCATTTAATGCGAGCAAGTTCGTTTGGTCCGCAATATCTCCAATCATTTTCGTAATTTGAGTAATGGCGCTCGTTTCTTTTTGCACATCTTCAATAGACACTTCAAAACCTTCAAAGACATTCTTCACATAATCCATTTGCTGATCCAGTTTGTCCATGTTCTGGTTGCCCTCAACAACAAGTTGAATATTCTTTTCTCCTTGTTCTTCGACAGCAGTTGTAATGGAATGTATATTTTCTGTTTCCGTAACAACTCTTTGGAGATTATCATTAGATGCAAGTATTGATTGGCGTTCATCTTCTAACGCGTTCTTTATTTCTGTAATTCTCTCGATAAATACACTGTCGCCTTTTGCGTTTTTTTCATTTGACTTTTTTAGTAAAGCCATTAAATCTTCGAGACCTGATATCACTTTTTCCTTCTCATCAGTTGTCAATCCCTCAAATTTCTTTGCGACTTCCACTTCATCTACTGGATGCTTAAATAGTTTTTCGAACATAGCTATCTTCCTCCCTTTTCTCCAAAACCTAATAATACGAGTGTTTGATTGATTAATGATTTATTTATTTGTTCACCATAACTACAGAATCCACCTAAATTAGGTAATTGTTCAAGTTGGCGATTTAGCGCTGGGAACAACTGCTGATTTTGAAATTGTAGCTTTCTCAAAATACAGTTACATGCTAGTACGCCATCTAATTTCGAAAATTGAGAATTCAATTGTTGTAATGTGTGCTCTAATGTTTTGACAGGGTCCATTGGTTCTAAAATTTCTACTATAGAATCCAAAAATACTTGGCAATAAAACTGGATGGCCCCATCTGACATGATCTGGAATGGGGATGCGATGAAAATTTCATCATTGAAACGTCGCCCAATTGGATTGGACATAAAATAATTGGGTAAATCAGCTTCTCGTACACCAAGTTTCTTTGCGTAAACTGTTGCCGCACGTTGTCCATCCATTTCATAAACAATACGTGATTCTGTATCTACCTTTGTAATTTTCATCTTATTTCCTGTACTTGTGAAAATATTTTCCTTAATCACACTGAATTCCAATGCTGGTTTCATGAAAATAACAACGCCACCCACACTTGATATATGGTTATTTACACTTACATAAGTAGCTTCAAATTTCGCATCATCCCCTGCTGTTCCACCAAAAAACGGAAAACCATCCTCATCAAAAATGGAATTTACTATAGATAACATTTTTTCTTCCGCACCTATTAATCCAGTTGGAAAAACGAGTCCAATTCCTTCCTTTTCAGGATGCTTACTTGATGTTTGAATTCCTACTTCTTGTGCTGCAGTTTTCAATTGTTGACGCGCAAATACCGGGTACTTCACGATATCGTCCATTAAGATGGCTCTCACATGTCCGAAGTCTTGTGAAAAACTAATAGCTGAAAGTCCGAACTCTTGAAATCCCTTAGGTCCAATTTCGCCAGTTGTTGTCAATCCTACAACTTGGGCTGAAGGATAACGATCATTCAATAATTTTGAAACATCCTCAAATGAATAAACTGTGCTTGAAAAAAAGAGAACAAGTTCTGGTGTAGGATGTAATTGACCTGTTATGTCCCGAATTGCAACTTCAACATCATGATTATTACTTGCATAAGTTCGTATCGTATCCAATTTTCATTCTCCTATCAGTCAGTTAGGTTCTAAATTATGTAAATGTTAGAAAATACTTTACAATTACCTATTATATCCTTTTTATCGGCAACATGCGTGACTTTTTTCATATATTTACACAAAAAAAGAGAGTCTCTAAACCTACTTAAGAGACTCTCAATATATTACTAAGGAATTTTAATCCACTTTCACATTACGAACATCTTTTGATGCTTCTATATGTTTTACACTTGATAAATAATTAATGAAGGCATCTGTGTCGTTTTCGATAATCCTCCTCACTCACTTCTTTGAGGGCACTGAAAAACGATTTTATTCCTAACTTTTATAGTACAAATCCGCTATAGCATGAAGTGGAATCAGCTTCGCTTTCCCGCAGGAGTTTTCGCTGATTCCACTTCAACAAAAATTGCATCACAAAATTTTATTATTAAAATTCATGCATTTTGACTTTTCAGTGGCCTCACTTCTTTCACTCCGGGGTCTTTCTTACTTGTTTTCCCGCAGGAGTCTCGCAGTTCCTACCCACTTCTACAAATTTAGAAAAATGTAAAAAGTAACATCACATTAAATCATCGAGTTTAAGCTGCTATCATAAATAATTCAGGTAGAATAATGTTCAAGGTACTTTTATAATGTATCTTTTCTATTAAGCCAGAAAAAGATATAGTTATTGTACAGGAGGAGATATTTTGACAACGATGAAAACAGTACAACAACGTTTTGAAGAAAGTGCTTTCTGGCAAACTCTTGGTTTTGACTATGTTCATGCTGAAGACGGTATTGCTGAAATTACTTTTAATTACCGTGATGATTTAACAAATGTCGTAGGAACCCTACATGGTGGTGTATTTATGGCAGCACTCGACACAGTTATGGGCATTGCGACTCATACACTTGGCTTTGATAAAGTAATAACAATGCAAATGGAAACTAGATTTTTAAAAACAATTACTGAAGGCCGTATCCAAGCTTTAGGTCGTGTCATCTCACAAACCCGTTCAACAGTTATTTTAGAAGGACGATTATACGACGAAAATCAAGAGCTTGTAGGTTTTGCAACTGCCACATTTAAAGGAATTAACTAATTCCCCATACGGTAAAACATCCTTTTTACCTATTTAATTACTCGATTATCCTATTATATTTCCAAATAAAAGTAATTTGATATGTCTTTGTTACAGAAATGTAATTAAATTTAGATATAATAGAGAAAATTACAGGAATTTTGGGAGGATTTTGATGAACCATAAAATACGAAACAGTATGATCATGTTAATCGCTGCTACTCTATTTTTCGTTAGTAGTCTATTTCATGCATCAACTGCTAGTGCGGGAATTATCATGAAATTCTCTGATATAAATAAACAAGATGCTGCTTATTCTGCCGTTTTATATATTACAAGTTTGGAGTATATGAATGTCTATAAAGATGCTAAATTTAAACCTAAGAAAGCTGTTACTAAAGCAGATGCTGCAAAATTTGTTGGTAAAGCATGTGAAATTAGCACAGCAAAAACATCGGTTGCTACTAACTTTGAAGATGTTACTGAAAAGACTGCGAACTATTCATATATTACAGCTTTAACAGCCATCGATGCATTCACTAATAGCTCAAAATTTAATCCTGATAAGACGATTACAAGACAAGAAGCAGCAAAACTTTTTGTCAATGCGTTTAGCTTACCAATGAAAACTAGCAAAGAATATGCTGATGTTTCGGCAAAAAATGCATATAGCGACTACATTTCAACAGCCGCTTCTTATAATATTTTAAAAGGTAATTCAGCAAAAAACTTCCTACCAACAAAAAAAATGAATCGTGCTGATTTTGCAGTAGCATTGAAAAAAGCGATTGATGCAAAAGAGGAAATCAATAATACATTTCTCGAGGAAACAGATGGTGATTCAAATTCACCTGATAGCAATTTAGATGAAACAATCGATGAAGAAGAGTAAATTAATATTAGCAGTGCCTATTAAGTCTTTGCTTAGACTTATAGGCATTTTTTCGTATTAACTTTTAAAACTTTCTTAACTTAAAGTTCAAAATAAAAAAGTGACCCATCTGCTTAACAAGATTCCATTAATCCCTTGTTAATCGCCCTGAGTCACTTTTCATTATTTGATGGTTACTTTACTATAAGCACCTTTTCCATTTTTCGTTTTTGGTTTTACTACTAAGTAATATTTTGTTCCTGATTTTAGCTGTTTGCCTGGTGTGATGATAAGTTTTTTACCTGATGCTAGCTTCAACGAAATTTTTCGTGATTCACCACCTATTTGCCATAAGTAAACATTTGCACTTTTGATTGTATTCCAAGATAGCTTTTTACTAGCTTTTAAGCTAATTGATTTTGAAGATGATCCATTTTCAATGTCAGTTAGTTTGTTATAGTTCTTCAACTGCTTTAGTAAAAAGTCGCTATGGCTCTTTTCAACTTCTTTACCGATTGCAGTTGGTACATCTGGCTTGATTCCTTTTTGGTTAATTTTATAACTTTTGGGTCCAAAGAATTCAGCTGTTGTTAGCTTTATAAAGCTACCATCACTCAATTTTATCGGTTCTTGCATTACACCCTTACCATATGTAGTTTGACCGTAAATTTTCGCAAGCTTCAGGTCCTTAGCCGCAGCTGCCGTCATCTCAGAAGCACTTGCTGTATTCTTATCTGTTAAAATGGATACAGGTGCATTCCATTGTACTTTTTGCTTTATGGCATCTACATAATACACTTTAGTACCTTTTGGTTTATATAAAAATGCGTATTTAGCAGTTGGAAAAAGACCAATTACTTCTTGTGCCGAACCTACATAGCCACCTCCATTACTACGAAGGTCAAAAATCCAGCCTTTCATACCTGGCATTGATTTGATTGCATCCTGAATTTCTTTTGCGCTGCCTTCTGAAAAACTATTTAAGCGAATATAACCAATCTTCCCTGCAAATTTTTCCTTTTCTACATTTGGTAAGGTAATCACTTTGCGCGTCAATTCTTTATCAAACGTTGTATTCGTTGAAGGTCTGTAAATTGTTAGATTTACTGTTGTATTTTCCTTCCCGGTCATTAATGATATCGTCGATTCAGCAGACTTCCCCGCAATACTTTTTCCATCAACTTTTGTAATAATATCTCCTGCTTTTAATCCACCTTTTGACGCAGGACTACCTTTAATGGTCGATGTGATTTTAAGCCCTTTTTTATTTTCTAGAATGGTAACGCCTATTCCAACTAGCTCCATGTTTATAGAATTCATGAAAGATTGATATTCATCTTTTGTCATATAAACGGAATAGGGATCTAATTGCTTCATTAGATCTTCAATGGTTTTACTATTCAATGCATCAGTTGGTACTTTTGGATAATAATGCTCATTAACTATACTTTTCACCTCATCTAATGGCTCTGCTGCATATGCAAATGATGAAGTAAAGAAGAGCATCATAGCCATTACACTAGTTAAAAAGACTCGCAGTATTTTCATAGAATCCCTCATTTTGATAGTATTTTTACAAACTATTGTACCTTTAAAAGAATAAAATTGATGTAATTTTTGAAATTTTTATAAGGATGTATCAATTTCATAATTCAAAGATTTGATAAAAACACTACATTAAATGGGCCATTGTTATATGCCATATCTATTAGAACATTATCTCAAGCGGAAGATGGCGACTCCTGCGGGAAAGCGAGACAGGTGAGACCCCGCAGTGAAGCGCGGAACGGGCTTCCGAGGAGGCTCAACGCTCGCCCGCGGAAAGCGCCATCTGGAGCGGCTTACTAAGTAAATACTAGAAATGAAATATCATCCGAATTATTAAATTGTTTATTTAGAAAATATTCGTATTTTTTAACTAGAAAAACACTTATGAAATTAATTCAGATTAAATGTATGGTAAGTTATATAAACAGCAAATTAGTTGAAGTTATTATCTATCACATTTTTTCATTCTGTATGAACTATAAATGCCCTTAATTCTATTCGATATTAAGGGCATCGTATGGCTAGATTACATAGCAAAACTAATCTAGTGAATCTTCATCCTTGCTATGTATATGATAATTAATGTCATTCGCTTCTT
>DATMJF010000437.1:0-11306 GCA_035554455.1 Rummeliibacillus sp. | reverse complement strand
TCTTATTTATATATGGATTTATGGCAATTGAATTACGTGGAAATGCTCGGTTTTTAAGTTTAACCGAGCATAGCCTAACATCTTGTATGTTTACCAGGTTAATTCAATAACCAAACATTCGATTGTACTTATCGGAGCAGTATAGTTAAATAGGGAAAAATTGTAATATAATAAATAATGGCGAATCTATGTTTAATAGTGATTGAATTATAAATTTAATGGAGGACAGTATATTGAAAATAAATGTTAATGTTTCATCATTTGAACTAGCACAACAATCTGTGAATTTTGTTATATTCTGTCCTTTTAACCTGCCTAATGGTTGTTCTGTTAAGAATATTTCTTTAAAAGAAGAATCAAGAAGTTCTCGCTCTTCGTTACGTTTTGAAATTTCAAGTAAAAATAGGGTAGTAAGAGTAAAACAGTTTTATTATGATTGGGGAATTCCAACGGTATATGCGGATACAAACCTTGTTTCACCAGGTAAATCGTTTGAAATTGATGGTATCGTTGGTTTTATTGGTATAGATTATAAGGGAAATCAAGCTGCTTGCTACGCGAGATGGTTCACTAATATTGAATTATCTGTTTTAAAAGGAAAATTTGAAGAAGATGAGCTTATAAGTATAATTGAATCGTTAACACCATTAGATTCGTATATTATTGAAAATTGGGGTAAAAAGTCATTTACAACAACGAGTTATACAGCAAGATATGGAATACCTAAGTGGCAAGAAGATGAGATTTCAAGGGTGAAATGGTATGAAAATAATTTCGATATCAACAATATGATTTCATCGCAAAACATTATTATTCCTGCATTTGAATATCAAGAATTTTTCCTGGATTCAATAGGATATAATCAAAATAAATTCGGTGTAGAAACTCATTTCCTATATAGATCAAAGGCTAATTATACTGACGGGATATGGTTTTGGTTAGCTCCAGAAGAAATGATTGAAAACCTCTCATATAAAGAGGGGGAAAATATAGGAGTAAGACAAAGTTGGAATGTTAAAAAAGAAAAACTCCTAATAGGGAAAATAGAAATAACAATGTTATTACATAAACAAAATGCACAATATTATGGTTGGTATGCTCATTGGAAGATTGGGAGATATATTTATCAAGTATTTATTCGTCCATCAGTAAATTTTAATATTGATAAGTTTACTGGATTTATAAAGACCTTATATGAAGTGAAATAGTAAAATTAAGAAATATCAATTATCTTATCTCACAAAAGAGGCAAATTAGTTGAATTCTTTAGTTTGGTCGAAAAGTTTATAAATTTGATTATTTTTGAAGGAAATTCAAACCAGTGATGTGTGCTTATGAAAAATAATGACCGATTTATTAAAGCTGTTAATATACCCAACCCATTATATCAATCATTACAGGGGAGATATTTTGTTGGACAAACTGAACCGATTTGCTTAGGACAAGGAAAAAATGCCTGGGAAGCTTAAGTAACCCCCATCATTCAAATGTAGATTTATTTGTAAATGCGTTTACCATTACGAATCATTCAAATCAACCCTTTGTAGCTGAAATCTGGTTTAACGCAATACCTCCTGGAGATCCAATGAATTCGAAAAATGTGACACCTACAAACACAGCTCTTTCTCCATTTCCAAAGCCAGAAGTAAAAATCGAATTTTCCGAACTTGTTAATGGACTTCCTAAGAATGGGATAAATGCATTTAAGCGAATAGTACCCCCACAAAGTACTTTAGTGAGTGATGAAGATGGAAAATATATTTTCCCATCAGGAGAATCATTTGTCATTTTTTTAATTGCACCAGACAATGAAAATATTGAGGCAGAAGTTGCATTTGGATGTTTTAAAAAAACTATTAAGAATAAGAATATAATTAACTAAAATTCGAATATTAATATAAAATTACCGAGTCCATACTTTAAATATAAGTTTTATCGTAAGAAATGACAATTCCACGAAAATATACTCTGAAAGCATAATAATCTATGTGTAATATAGGGGGATTTTTTTGGGGGAATTAGAAAGACATTCGATTTACATTTAAGAAAAGGCAGTGGAACTTTACAAGAGGGTAGGGGTTATAAAACAGAAGAGATTTATTATTTAACCAAAAAGGGTTATCAACTATAAATAAGTGATAATCTTCTAAACAAATGACCAGGTAATCGCATTTTTTGTGAGCCTGGTCATTTTGTGTTTATTTATTAATTGTTTTATTAAATGTTTTTCTTCCTTATTTTATATTGTCTATTTCAACATTTATTATTCTATGAACGTTTGGTTTATTTGCTAACAAGCTTAACGAGAGAGCAATTACAATGAGCATTTAATCATCCTGATTCAGGATAATGACACTTGAAAAGCTGTAGCCCTATATGCAGTGCACGTAAAGCATCATCTTGCTCATATTCAAATGACTTTGGCGAAATAATAACTATATATTTTAGAGCGAAAAGCAGGTGATTTCCTGATTTAGGGAAAATCACCTGCTTTACTTATTACTTTTGATTTCAAGAATTATCGTATTAAACATGGATAATAATACTGTATGGTAGATTTAATTTAAATTACAAACATAATCTTTTATACAATATTAATTCCTGCACTTGCATTACCAGTAATAGTAGCAACACCCACTGAGGTAGTAACGGAGAACACCATTAATAAACGATCACCAGCAGCTACTGGCACTGGTGCAACGTTTGCAGTACCAGATGTAATAGTGCCTACTGCTATTGTTGAGAGAGCTGGTGTTAAATCAACAAATGCTGTTGTAGGACTAAAAACATTACTTCCCGCAACTGCGCGGTAAATTTGTGCTCTGACAGTTGCTGATCCTGTAAGGGTTACAGCAACTGTTGCAGACAAGGATGCAGAAATAGAAGTAATATTACCTGCACGTGGAACTGAAAAGGCTTCCGTTCCAGTAGCAGTTGTTAAATCTATATTTGTACCAGTAAGAGTTACCCCTGGAATAGACGTACCGAATCCTACAAGACTTACTGTACCGTTTAAGCCACTAGCAAGTGATGTTAAAATAACAGGAACTATTCCTGAAGAGAATGGGATGATGGAGCCTGTTGCTGCTGGTGTAGTAATACATGCAGCATCTATTGCTTCAAAAGGACCAAGTGCAGTACACTCATTTTTATTTGAACAGCCACACATTGAATTATTCGTACACATTTTTACACCCCCTTTCTTCATTATTCTATTCAGCTAAGATTATAGTGTAAGGGCAGTTATCTACTTTGCAATTTTTAGATGTGGGAATTTTGAGGCTTCTTTTGAGAAGCTTTGGCTGTTTGGAGCACTAACTAATGGGACTTATTTTTTCAATTGAACATAAAAAAAGTCCAATATGTATTTTCATACTTATTGGACATATTCAACGTATACTTCTTAAGTTTTGTTAAAATCTGTACACCTCAAATTTAAACTAACTCCATTTTCGAAAGAAATTGAAAAGCAAAGCGTTCTTCTCTTTTTTATGTCCTTCTTCAGTGGTTTCTGCTTTTAGTTCAAGCTGTTTGTTTACCTTTTCAATTTGTATAAGGATTTCATCTTCCTCTATCTTAGTTTCAAAGACTTCAATTTCGGCATTTTTTAAAGAGGGAGATCTATTATTTATGCCGACCTGTTCATTAGCTACTGTAGATGCTTCAGGAATGTCAGGCTTATTTGATATTACAGAGCTCATTGCATCTATTGTGACAGTGTTATTAATTTTTGCGGTTTCTCCGTAGTTAACTAAATCTTTCGCATTAAGTTCATTGTCAGTGGATTTATGGATTTCGGTATGTGGTAAAGTATTAGATTCATAAACACTAATTGGAATTTCCTGTGAGTTCGTAGCATTCTTAAAATGGAAGGTGGATTCGGTGGTGGTATTTCTATATAAACCATTATATATCTGGCTTGGATGAGTATTTATCGATTGAAAGTATTGTTGATTAAAATGGCGTTCTTCGGACCGATTTCTTTGATCTTCGTTGTGAGAAGAAGGTGTACCATTATTTCCATCTAATTGCGTATTGGTTGCTTTACCTGCAAGACTTTGTAGCATTTTATAAGAGGGCTGTTTTGATGTAATCGCCGATTGATCAGTCGCCTGTGTGATCTTCAGATGTCTTTGAGTAATGTTAGCCATAGGTGTAGTGGTTAGAGCTACATTATCTTTAACAGTTAATAATTTATTTAAGATTGTTAAAATATCTTGATTCATTTCCCCGATTGTTTGATTAAGTGATTCGATTTGCATTGAAAGAAGCTTTATTTGCTCCTCATAGCCTTTGATTTGTGAATTTTGTTTATCATCTAAAATTTCCGTTATCCCTTCTAAATGAGCTATTTGAGTTTTGACCCCATCAAATTCTTTTTTCATATATAGGTAATCTTCTAGTGGAGTCCCCATTTTTAAAGAAGTTAACGTTTCCCTATAGGATTCAATGTTTTGTTTTAATTTTTCAATGTCTTGATTGGCGTACAATTTTGAATCTTCCATTGCATTTCACCCCTTTCAGTCCATTAATATTTTATTAAAATGATTTACTTTCTGTTACAAATATACAGATCCTTATAAATATTTTTTTTCTAAATGAGAAACCGTAAGCAATAATCAAACTTACTGATTTTAATAAATATCTAGAAGAACTTATTTTTTAGCCCATGCACTTAAAGCTAAAAAACATATGCTACATACGAAAGATAAAAAAATTATGGAGGTGTCGAAAGGATGCAGGATCTTATGCCATCCCTAGAGCAGGAACTAATTTGTATAAATGTCGATAAGGTATATGACTGGATCGTCAAGGAAATGTCATTTGATATTTCTCCTACTGGACCCATTACATTCCCAGGTGTAACACCAACGACTGATTTAACAGGTGCAATTGTTACATGTAATGTAGTTCCAGCAACAACTAATCCTATTGTTATTTTGAGCCGTGAGAATCGCCAATTCTCTATTGATGGTTCAACGGTATGTCTTCAACAATTAAACATTCAAAAGAATTTTATTCTGACGATTGTTGTAACATTACCGAATGGCACTAGGTTCACAAGTAGTGCAATTCCAGTTTCCCGTTGTGAACAAGTTACATTATGCGCACCGAAAGGGACAGATGTAGAAATTTTATTTACAGATTTAGATTGTTTCGTGTGTACAACTGGAACGCTAACAGCTGGAGCAGGTACAATTACGTTTTCTGCGTTAACAATTACAGTATCTGTTTGCCAAAGTATTCAATCTACATTCCCAGTTACTGTTGAATTCTTAGCAACTTTCTGCGAACCAAGAGCAGAATTGCCATTCTCATGCCCAGCTGCGGTTCGTCCACAGCAGTGCCCAACTATTTTTCCGACTGGCGTTTAATGGTACTAACACATTGAAGGAAAACATATTATAAAGAGAGGGTAATCCTCTCTTTTTTTTTGAGTATAAACGAGTGTAAGTTAGCTGTAATTAAATACTATTGGCAAGGGGGTACTAATTATGACTCGTGTCGATCATTTGGAAGAAAAGATAAATGAGTTAAAAAAACAAACGGTTTTTTATGTTCATGAAATTAAAAAAAAGGTTGAGGAGCTTATTATCCCGGATAGTGTCAACATCATTAGTTATTTCACATCTTCGTTCAATATTTCTTATATTCCCGATGAGGAGAGCTTATGCTTGGGATCTTATCATATTTGCAATATAGGTAGTCAGCCTATAACTAATCCTTATCTATGCATAAAGCTGCCTGAAGACTCTCCATTCTCGTTCTCAGGACGGTATGTCTATGAACATTTCGCACCAAAATTAAAAGGGAACAGTAGCTGGGAGCGATTCAATGATCAATCGAGCAAAGAGGAATTCTGGCTAAGACCTACAGGGAAAACAACGATTGAGCCTAATGAAACACTATCATTCTCAAACTTTCAGATAAAATGGTCACATAATTTATCTTATTCAGGAAGTATCATGGGTTTTACATATTGTGATCAGCTAAAAGATGGTGTCATTGTCTTAAATCCTATTAATCTCAATGGAATTAGTCATACACAGGAGGATGAAAATGAGTGAGTTTGAAAATATAAATCAAAAAATAGATAGTGTTATCCATCAACTTATGAGGGAACAGCTTACGAATTTTTCTACCTATACTAATGAGGAAAATAAAAGCTTTGCTTATCTAGAAAAAGGCACATTGAATCTACTGATTACCTATTTAATATCAGGAGAAAAGAGAAAAGCTGAAGAAATTGGCGATGAGAAAATAGAAATTAAGATTATTAAGCAGCTTGATGAGATGTTAGAGGAGAGTAAGAAGCAATTTGAAGAAGTGATTAGTTTACTTGAAAAATTTTCTTGATAGGAGGTGCAAGTGTGGATAATGATATTGTTAAAAACAATGATCCTATTCAGCTGCAGCAAATAATCCTTTTTTTAAGAGCCGAATTAGCGAAATATAAAAATGAAGTTAAAAGGCTCAGAGATAGTGATTATTTTTCACTAGTACTGAGAGTAGAGCGGGAAAATGTTCAATTAATAAAACAGAAAAAGGAGCTTTCGATGGAGCTTTTAAAGCAGAAGAGAGATCATAAAAGAAAAATAAAAACTTACTACGATGATATACAAGCAAGAGAAATCCAGAAGAAAAAACAACTTTCTTCGATAGAAAATTTATTAAAAGAATTAGAAGAACTGTGTGCAGAAAATAAGCTAATAAAGGAAACTTTAAAATTCACTAAAGATGAATTACTTTCTATGAATTCAGATGCTGTTCAATTAATAAAACAGAAAAAGGAGCTTTCGATGGAGCTTTTAAAGCAGAAGAGAAATCATGAAAGAAAAATAAAAACTTACTACGACGATATACAAGCAAGAGAAATCCAGAAGAAAAAACAACTTTCTTCGATAGAAGGTTTATTAAAAGAATTAGAAGAACTGCGTGCAGAAAATAAGCTAATAAAGGAAACCTTAAAATTCACAAAAGATGAATTACTTTCTATGAATTCAGTGGATTGCTTTGAAAATAAGTTGAATGTTTTTACAAGAGATATAAGCTTACAAATGAAGACTATAATTGAAGCCATTGAAAGATCCCGTTTAGAACAAGCCAATTCAGACAATCTTAATAAGCATTTATCCAAAGAAATAGAGGAAAAAAGCAGTGAGATAGAAAAATTATCGGAAGAATTAGCGGATGTAAAAAAAAATAACTTTTCTTTGAGTGGAAAAACGATGATGAATCCAGAGGTCCTTACACACTTAGATTCTCAAGTAAATAAGGTATTGGCTCAATCAATGGATTTTGAAAAGCAGTTGAATCATAAATTATGCTTGCTTGATGACTTGGACCAAAAATTGAACTTGCTTTCTATAGAAATAAATACTGATAAAACTGTATAAAGTATGTTGTTGATGGCTGTTTCAAAAGTAAGACAAGACACATTTTTGAAACAGCTTTTTTTATGTTATTAGGATTCTGCTTGTTGTTTCGTTCTTCACCAATCGTGCTTTTACGGGCAGTTAATGCGAAATAAACATAGGAGATTTCGGCTAATCTGTAACATTAAGGACAAGTAATGGCACAAGGTGATTGATTTCACCTATACTTGTTTAATATGTTACACATAAAGGGACTGTAAAAAATTCACAGGATCGATATGCTGTAACAGACTTAGCTAATGAAAAACAGCGGGCCTTGCTATCAGCACTACAATCTAATGACGACTTTCGGCGCTGTTTTAGGTCCGAATTTAGTAGAAAGTATGGGTGAATTTGCACTCTGACGTTTAAATTCGTCTGTATAAGTGATCGCTTTCTCACTAACTGCTTTCACATTCGGATTACATTTGAGCTGTTTTTGTTCATTTTTCGTAAAATATCTTTTGGTCATTTCATTCTACCCCAACATCTTTTTTCTCATTATTAACAAAAGTATCCTATAGGATAGACTTTTTTCAAAATGTCTATCTTATAGGGTACAGTTTAAAGAAAAGGAAGATCTTTTTCTTTAAATTCTTTGTCGGTATTCATTATATTAAGTTGAACAAATGATGAATTTCCAACAAGTTGAATAGTAACATCTTCACTCGAATTCCATTAAAATAATTCATGGACTGTCAAACAGTCTTATTTGTTTTACATTAGCCATGGGGCATTCATTCCGTTCGGTTTTGGTTGTTTGGTCGCTACTATTATACCGAATCCGGGAAAGTGCCTTTTTTTTATTTGTTTGAAACCCTCGATTACCATGGATTCTGGATTATGATGTCAGGCAGATTGTTCCGGTTTTTATACCAGTAGGACCGTTAAACCCTGGAATTGTATCGATTACTATATTTGTCTCTATATCTATGACAGACACAGTATTGTCAAGTTGATTTGTGACATAAGCAAGTGTTCCATCCGGCAAGATGGTTACTTGGTCAGGGGATGTTCCTACAGGGATTGTAGTAGTCACCAAATTTGTTGCTGTACTTATGACAGATACAGTATTACTACCTTTATTTACAATATAAACAAGTGTTCCATCAGGAGTAATTGCTGTTCCCACAGGGATTGTAGCAAAAACAGTATTTGTAGCTACTTCAATTACAGATACTGTGTTACTATTTTCATTTGTAACGTAAGCAAATTGTCCGCTTGGTGTGAAAACGATTGATCTTGGGCGAATTCCCACAAGGATTGTAGCAACCACGGTATTTGTTGCAGTATTTATAACCGATACAGAATTGGAGTTTTCGTTTGCAACGTAAGCAAACGCACCATCTGGAGTAAAAGCTATGCCCTGAGGTTGGAGCCCTACTGTAATAGTAGCGGTTACTGTATTTGTAGTTGTATCTATGACAGATACAGTGTCAGTTCCGTGATTGGATACATAAGCAAGTAATCCATTTGGTGAAATCGCTACACCAAGAGGATTAAGTCCTACCGGAATGGTAGTGACTACAGCATTTGTTGCAGTATTAAAAACCGTTACATTATTCGAGAAGAGAGCTGGAACGTAACCAAATGCAAAGTAAATTCCCTGAGCCATGTAAAGTACTTGGTTGGAGCGTATACTCCTCGACTTTATCCATTAAAATCGCGCCAATTAAACGTGTGGCGGAACGATTATTCGGGAAAATTCGAATCACTCGTTCACGGCGACGTACCTCTTGATTTAAGCGTTCTAATGCGTTTGTACTATGAATCAATACATGCATTTTTTTTGATACTGTAGATATTGAATTGCATCTTAAAAACCATTTTCAAGGATGACTAGTGCCTTCACGTATTTCCCCTAAATGTAAAAGGGTCACTTGATCCAGAGTGACCCCGAAGCCAACAAATTTTTAGAAGTGCAGAGCTAAGCTAAATTGCTTAACACAACTATAAATATGTTGTGATAGTTAGTTATGTATAGTGAATTGCCTTGAAATGAATTAGATTATCTAAAAAATAAAAAGGATCACTTCCAATTAAGAAAGTGATCTAAATAATTTATCCTTAATGAGCATTAGGAGTGATAGATACCATAGGGAGTTCCTTGTCCTCAAGGAATAACAGGTCACTTTCATTTTATGTATTAATTAGAGATCCTTTTCGGCGTTGTACTTTATAGAAAAAAATATAGCGAGTGATATCTCAGTACCCCTGGCTTAGTGAGATACGGACATTAAAAAGGTCAGATAGGTTAAAAGTATACACTACCTCAAATCGAACCTTTTGATAGGTAATTAAAAATAAAGGGTCACTTGAAATAATAGTGACCCTTTGTACAAAAAGTAGAAGAAAGGCTAGACATTTTCAACTTATGATTTGGTATTGTTTTTGCGATTAGTTAAAAATTAATCATTAAGTTTGTGTAACTAATTCTACAGCTTCTACTACCAATGGAGTTCCAGCTGAGATTGTGCCAGTAACACCGTTAAAAGTTAATTCTGTTGCAGAAATTGTATACGATCCACCTTCCTGCAATACACCGTTGATATAGAAATTATAGTAGCCGTGTGTTACTACAGGAAAAGCAGTCGCAGCAGTCCCACTATCATTTAGAAAGGCAGTTGCAGGGACTGTAGTACCGTCAGCAACTGTTAAATCTGCTGCTAACACATCAAAAAATCTTGTTGAAGTACCATTAACATTTACATGAATATTAATAATGGAAAGTGCCATTTTTTCACCTCCTTTCAAGGGAAAAAGAATAATTTAGAAGATTTTCATATCACATTTGTTGGAAACCCAATGATTCAATAATGATTGGAGTTCCGGCAAAAATAGTTGCATTAAATGTGTTAAGGGTTAAAGAATCTGGGGTTACTTTATAAGCACCGCCCTCTTGCATCACAGCATTGATATAAAGATTGACATATCCATTGGGATTAAAAAGTTTAAATTCTGTTACTGGATCGCCATTATCATCTATAAATAAATTAGCAGGAAGGGTTGCTCCATTTGTTAAATCAATATCTTCTGTAACAATATAGAAATATCTATTTATCGTTGGAATAATAGTTCCTTCAGGGATAACCACTGGAGGAGGTTGAATAGAACATATGTCAGCAGCTTTTATACGGGGCCAAAGAACTCGGTTATTTTCACAACAACTGTCACAAATCAATTTTTGAAGGTCCATTTTTTTGTCACCTCCATTCCGTAATATGTTAGGTAACCCCGTAAGTTATAGGCGCTTGTTACTTATTAATTGAGAAAACTGTTCATTCACTAATATTCTATGAATTAATGTTGGAAGGTGATTGGTAATATGTCTATTAAAGAGAAATAAATAATATTTATAATGAAGTTTAAATAGCTGATGTGAAACTAAAATGTTATGTTAAACAGAGTGATCACAATGTGGGATTGTTAAACTAATTTGCTTAACACTACTATGTATATGATTAGATACCTAGGTTTGTATAGTTTATTGACTACAAAAAGTGCGGATAGACATGTACCAAGAGACTACCTAAAAGTCTCGCAGCAGATGATTTTATTTCTATTTAAAAATGGTAACTAAACAACAACACTTGGAATAGTTTCAAAGTAACCATAGAGTATTGCGAAGTGACATCGTTTTAGAAGATTTAGATATCCAAAACGGTATATTTTGTTAATTAAAATAATGTCCAGATTGGCGGAAGTTTATAAAAAGAAAAAATGTCTTCATGGATCTACGTCAAGATTTTGGACACACAAAAGTTAAGCTCTTTGTTCTGCGCAACCTCCATTTTGGAGTGTTCCACATCCCAAGTAGCCCGTCAAAGTGAAAGAGCCTTTGACCGCCTACTTGGGATGTGGATCGAATAATTCATGGAAGTTGCGCCCAAA